>JAEUKG010001243.1 GCA_016794325.1 Myxococcales bacterium
CTCCGCCGTGAAGAACGGCGGCCCCATTGAAGCGGGGAGTTTTGCACTCGACCGCACTCGACACGACGGGATCTCCGCCGTGAAGAACGGCGGCCCCATTGAAGCCGCGTGCTGAGCCTCGATCCGCGCCTTCGCGGCATCGGATCTCCGCCGTGAAGAACGGCGGCCCCATTGAAGCCGCGAGATCGTGGGCTTCACGGCTCGCGAGGCGGAGGGATCTCCGCCGTGAAGAACGGCGGCCCCATTGAAGCGTTCGCCGTCATGTCCTTGTCCTTTCGCTTCGTTTCGATCTCCGCCGTGAAGAACGGCGGCCCCATTGAAGCCGGCTCCTGAGTCGTCGCGGCGGCGCGTCGTGGGGGTGATCTCCGCCGTGAAGAACGGCGGCCCCATTGAAGCAATCACGGGCAACCCGGAAGCGACACCACGTCCCTCTGTGCCAACGTCGCGTGAGACAGCTCCCTCTGGATTTCTCTGTACCGAAGGGCGGAGAGTGGACCTGCGAACGTGCCCAAACCCACCCCGCCTCTCGGTCGTGACGACGCTGCTGCCAAGGCCTCGCAGAAGGCCCGCGGCGGCAGCGGCGCCGCCGTCGAGAGCGTTGCCCCCAAGCCGCGCCGCCGCTTCACCGAGGCCGAGAAGCTCCGCATCCTGAAGGCGGCGGAAGCCGCTCTCGCGAGCGGCGAGCGCGGCGCACTCGAAGCCCTGCTACGCAAAGAAGGCATCTACGGCTCCCACCTGTCCGCGTGGCGCGCGCAGTTCGCTGCGCACGGCCGTGAGGGGCTCGCGCCACGCAGGCCCGGGCGGAAGCCCAAGCTGACGGCGACCGAGCGCGAGTTGCTCGCCCTGAAGAAGCGCAACGCGGAGCTCGAGCACCAGGTGAAGGTCGCGAACGCGGTGATCGAGCTCCAAAAAAAAGCGCATGCGATACTGGGGATCGCGCTGCCGACAAGCGACGACGAAGAGGAGAGCTCGTGACTCTCGTCGAAGCGCGCGACAGGTGCATCCCTATCGTCACCGCGTGCGAAGCACTTGGGGTGAGCCGCGGAACGCTCTACCGCGCTCGTTGCCCAGCACCGCCGCCCACGCTCCCTCGCACTTGGCCGAGGTCGTCGCGTCGCCTCTCGGACGAGGACCGTCGCCGCGTCCTCGACGTGCTGCACAGCCCAGAGTTCGCCGACCAGCCGCCGGCCGAGGTCTACGCGACGCTCCTCGAACAGAGAAATCCAGAGGGAGCTGTCTCACGCGACGTTGGCACAGAGGGCGACAAGGTCGAGGCCGAGAGGAACGCCGGCCTCATCCAGCGTCTCGCTGGTATCCCGGGCGGATGGCTACCATCTTCGAAGTCCTCGGTCCCTTCTGGACAGCGCCGGCGGCTCGCCCGGACGGTCACGAGCGCGGAGGCGCGGCTCTTCTGGGCTGCCCACGCGGGCATCGTCAAGCGGCGCGGCTGCTACGTCTTCGCGATCCGCTCGCGCGGACGGCTCTTGCCCGTCTACGTGGGGCGGGCCAGCCGCTCGTTCCGGCAGGAGGTCCTCGCGCCGCACAAGCTCGCGAAGCTCCAGCTCGCCCTGGTCGACCATCCCGACGCGGCGCCCTGCGTCATCCTCCTCGCCGCACCCCGGCGCACGGGCGCTCCGAACGTGAGGCACCTCGCAGAGCTCGAGCGCTTCCTCATCGAAGCCGCGACCACCGCGAACCCGAACCTCCTGAACGTCGCCCGCCCGCGGCCGCGCGCGTGGTCGATCGCCGGCATCCGGCCGGGCCTGCGAGCGACCCGGCCGGGCCCCGCGAGCGAGCTCCACCGGCTCCTACGGGCAACGGCCTGACCCCTCCTGGCCACAGGCTGTCGCGATGCTCGCTGCCCCTCCGACCTCGGACCCGCTCCCGAACCCGACCCTAGATTGGGCGCGGGTGAGCGCCGTGCGGTCTCCCGTGTACAGGCGCCTGTACACGCGCCTCCAGGCGCCTGTACACCGGGCATCGCATACTCGCCGACCCTCCGAGCACGAACCGGCTCCCGGACCCAACCCGAGATCGGGCAGGGGCACGGGCACGGGCACGTGTACGGGAAGAGATAGCCGCGGGAGCGCCTGATCTCCCGGGAACGGGCGCCCGTACGCCTAGGCGCCCTCCAGGTGCCTGGCGGCGCGTCTCCCCGCCGTCGACACCCCGCACGCTCTGCGCTACACCACCCACCGTGCACCTGACGCTGCGCCGCCGCATTTCGCTGCTCAAGGGCGCGATCGTGGCCGGGTTGATCGCGTCCGCGGTCGTGCTCGCCGACCGCTTCGGCTTCAGCGTCTTCTGGGCGGCCCCTGTGGTCGTGGGGCTCGCCTGGTACCTGAACCGGCGCGTCGCGACGTGGGTGGCCATCCGCGCACACCATCGCTTCACCGCGCTCGTCGAGCAGAAGCGCACCGCCGAGGCCCACGAGCTGATGCACGAGCTCCGCGAGCTCTACGCCGGATCCGTCGCCGCCCTCGAGCAGCTCCGGATGAACGAGTCGCTCGTGTATTCGACGTCGGGCCACCACGCCCAGGCGATCGCGCTGCTCGAGTCGATCGACCCCGAGCGGCTGAGCGCGCCGTGGCGCCCCTGGTACCTGAACAACCTCGCGTGGTCGCTCGCCCACGCCGGGCAGGCCGCGCGCGCGGTCGCGATGGCGCGCGAGTCGATCGCGGCGTCGGACGCGGCCGGCGACGCCACGGTGATGCGCGAGGACCTGCGCGCCTTCCAGCTCGGCACCCTGGGCGCGAGCCTCGTCCTCGCCGGCGACGCCGAGGACGCGGTCGCGCCGCTCGAGCAGTCGGTCGCGCGCGGCGGCAAGCCTCGTCACCAAGCCGCGCGCGCGTTCTACCTGGGCGAGGCCTTGCGCGCGCTCGGGCGCGGCGACGAGGCCAGGGCGGCCTACGACCGCGCGATCGGCGAGGCGCCCGACTCCGAGCACGGGGTGAAGGCCAAGGCCGCCCTCGAGCGCCTCGCGATCTACCGCTGACGGCGCGGGCTCCGGGCGTGGGCGGGTCAGGTCTCCTCGAGGACCGCCCGGAGCGCCGCGAGCTTCGCCCACACCGCCGCCTTCTCCTCGGCGCGGCGCTTCACCGCGCCGTCCCAGTACGCGAGGAGGCGCCCCCGATCCTTCGGATCGTCCTTGAGCACGACGCCGAGGAGGAACCCCGGCAGGAGCCCGAGCGCGTCGGCCTTGTCGCCGAAATACGAGACGTGCATCCCCATCGAGCCCGCGACCGCGACGCACTCGGCGGTGCTCATCACCGTGCTCGGCTTCTCGACCGACCAGCCCTCGACGCTCTTGCCCGAGCGCAGATCGCGGAACGCCACGACGAGGGCGCCGAGCACCGCGTCGTCGACGCGGAGCGGCTCGCCGACCTTGGCCATCGCCGCCTCGGCCTGACGCTTCACGAGGGCGATCTCCTGGGCGACGTCCGCGATCGGGGGCACGGTCTCGAAGTTGAAGCGGCGCTTGAGGGCGGCGCTCATCTCCGACACGCCCCGGTCGCGGAGGTTCGCGGTGGCGATCACGTTGAAGCCCTTGTGCGCCGCCATGACCTCCCCGAGCTCGGGCACCGCCATTCGCCGGTCCGAGAGGATCGACACGAGCGCGTCTTGCACCTCCGGCAAGCACCGCGTGACCTCCTCGACGCGCGCGACCTTGCCCGCGCGCATCGCCGCGAGCACCGGCGACGGGACGAGCGCCTCCGGGACCGGCCCCTTCGCGAGGAGGAGCGCGTAGTTCCACCCGTACCGGAGCTGATCTTCGGTCGTGCCCGCCGTGCCCTGCACCGTGAGCGCGCTCGTGCCCGAGACCGCCGCCGCGAGGAGCTCCGAGAGCATCGACTTCGCCGTCCCCGGCTCGCCCACGAGGAGCAGGCCCCGCTCGCCCGCCAGCGTGACCACGCTGCGCTCCACGATGCCGCGATCGCCGACGAACTTCTCGCGGATCGCGAGCTGCTTCGGCAACCCGTCGGGCGGGCGCGCCCCCTTCGGGAGCTTCAGGATCTCGCCTCCGCTGCCGCACACGAAGGTCACCACCGCGCGCGGCGTGAGCCGCCACCCGGGCGGCCTCGGGCCGGCGTCGTGGTGCTCGAGGAACGCGAGCTCGGTCGCGTGGAGGAGCTCCGGGGGAGGCGCTTGGACCTCGGTCGCGGGGGTGTCGCTCATCGTCTCTCCTTGAAGCCCGCCGAGACTACCACGCCCCCGCCCGCGCGAACGCGCCCCTCACCCCCACCCCGGACTCCCGGACCCCCGAGCCCGCTCCCGAGCCCGCGGCCCCCCGAGCCCGGACCCGCTCCCGGACCTCAGACCTCCTCGTACTTCGGCGCGTCCCCCTTCTCTACTCGCGCCCACGCCTCCCCGAAGAGGACGTGCAGCGGCTTCGGCGGCAAGAGCCGCCCGATCGAGCCGTGGGCGAGCTCGTACAGCGGCAGCTTCCACGTCTCGAGGGGCAGGTCGTTTCCCCCGCGCTTCTCCCAGCCGCCGGGGAGGAAGATCTCGCGACCCGCGCGCTCGCGCTTGCCGACCACCACGAGCTTCTCGACGGCCAGGGCCTCCGCCGCTTTCTTGTATTCTGCAGGTTTCCACCCGTTCCAGAGGATGACGTTCTTCTGGGTCGGCTCCGCGAGGGTGAGGACCTGCACGTACAGCGCCGCCGCGCCGTCGGCCAGGCGGAGCTTCTTCTTCGCGGCCGCCACCGTCGCCGGCGCCGACAGCGCGGGGTTCGCCTCGTATTGGCCGGCGGGCACCGGCGTCGAGTCGACGCGGTCGAGGAACGCCGGGACGGCCTCGAGCAAGAACGCGATCGCCGCGAGCGCCCCGGCGTTGCCGGCCGAGGCCATCTTCACGAGGGCTGGCTCGTCGGCGTAGCGCTTGACCTTCGACGGGCGGAAGACCGAGCGCAGGGTGTTCGTGTGGAGCTCGGCGCGGACGAGCCCGTTGTCGCGGCCGTGCTGGATGCTCGGATCGGAGATCGCGTCGCCGCCGAGCGCGTCGATGGCGGCGACGAGCTCCTTGGGCTCGCCCCACCTCGACTCGAGCGGCGCCACGAGCTTCGGATCGAGGAGCCTCGCGCGCACCACCTCCCAGAGCCCTCGCAGCGCGGCGCGGTACGGATCGCCGACCGGCAGCTCGGTGAAGAGCCAGGGCACGAGCTGCGCCACCGACCGCGCGACCCAGTGGTCGAAGCCGTCCTCGGGCTTCGGCTTCTGCCACGCGAAGGCGGCGGCGACGCCGTACTCCGCGCGCGCCGCGAGGCACTTGGCCTCGGTCGGGGACATCAACGCGCCGAGGATCACCGCCGCCGAGTGCGGGAAATCGAGGGCTTTTTCGCACGCGACCACGAGCTCCTCGCGGAGCTCCACCCGCTGCCCCGACCGCGCGACCCACGCCGCCGCGAGCCGCGCCACCGGGCCGTCGTCTCCGCCCGCGAGCGGGGCGAAGAGCGCGCGCGGATCGCCGCCCGACGCCGCGGCGGCGAAGAGGTCGAGCCGCGCGTCGAACGGCACGCCGCGGAACGTGTCGCGCGCCGCCTTCGCGTCGCCCTGCTTGAGGCCAAGCGTGGTGCGGAGCTCCTTGCCGAGGAAATCCGCGGCGTAGTCGTCGACCTTCGGGAGGCTCGCCCACAAGAGCGCGGCCTCGGTGCGGGTGAGCCCGGT
>JAEUKG010001258.1 GCA_016794325.1 Myxococcales bacterium
GAAGCCTACGAGGATCGCGACCTCGGCGATGCTGTGGTCCCGGTCGCGCAGGTAGGCCTCGGCGAGCGTCCTCCGCACGTCGTCCAGCACCTCCTGGAAGGACGTCCCCTCGTCCTTCAGGTAGCGCTGCACCGTGCGCCCGCCGAGCTTGAGGCGCGACGCCACCGCGTCGAGGTCCGCGCGCCCGCCGGGGAGGAGCACCGACAGCGCCTCGCGCACCCGGCTCACGAAGCTCACCCGCGCCGGGAGGCGATCGAGCGCCGCCTGCGCCTGGCGCTCGAGGAGCTCCACCAGCATCGGATCGTGGGCGCGGCTCGGGCGCTCGAGATCCTTGGCGAGGTAGACGAGCTCGCTCCGCGGCGCGCCGAACCGGACCGGCGCGCGGAAGACGCGCGCGTGGGCCGCGACGTCTCCGGGCGCGGCGTGCCCGAACGCCACCTCGACGGGGCTGAGGTCGTCGCCGCCGGCCGCGCGCGCGATCGAGACGAACGCCGCCGCCCCGTACTCGGCGGCCTGGCGCGGGAGCGGCAGGGAGGGATCGATGTCGGTGAAGAATACACGCACCCGATCGCCGTCCACCGCCGAGCCCAGGCCGTTGACGTCGTTCGCGACGCGCAGGAGCTCCTGCACGCGCGCGAGCCCCGCGCCGAGCGTCGCGTGCGCCATGAAGAGCTTGCCGAGCAGGGGCGCCCCCGCCGCTCCCGTCGCGTCGCCGAGGAGGAGCCCGAAGTTCGGCTCGCCCGCGAGGCGCGGCGCCGCGTCCCAGAGCGCGAGCATCGTGGACACCGGCACGCGGCCGTCGATGTCCGCGAGCTCCGCCTCGTCCACGCGCCCGATCGCGAGGAGCTCCTCCGGCGCGACCCCCCGCGACGCCGCGAAGGCGACGATCGCGCGCGCGATCTGGCTGGAGAGCGTCCCCGGGTGAGCGACGGTGCGGGCCATCGGGCCGCGAGGATATCGCGAGCGGCGCCCGCCCCCGCGATCGAGATCGGCGCTCGGGTTGGCGCGATCGGACAAAAGGTCGGACGCGCCGCGCAAAGCCGGGCCGCGGCTCCGGCCCCAACATGGACGGCGTGGGCGGCGACGTCGCCCGAAAAAGGAGACCGATCATGCACTTGCACTGCGAGCGCTGCGCCGAGGACGTCACCGCCACGTTGCCCGCCGACCGCTTCGCCTGGCGCGCCGCCATCGTCCTCTTGTGGGTGTCGTTCTTCGCGCTCATCCCCTTCGCGGCGGTGATGCTCCCCCTCAACGTGATCCTCATCCCGCTCCTCACCGTCCCGATGATGCTCGGCGCCGGCTACGCGGCCGATCGCGCCAACCCTCCGCCGCGCTGCCCGCGCTGCGAGTGCGACCTCTCGCACGCTCCGCGCGCGGGGGTGGCGAGCGCCGTCGCGCTCCTCTCTGCCGCCGAGTGAGCGCGCGCCGCCCCGCGACGCCGACGACGCACCGAAGCCGCCACGAACGCGACGCCGCCCGCGCGCCTCCCCGCTGGCGTGGGCGCTGGCGCGTCGAGAGGCGACACCGCCGTCGCGGCGCCGTGCCACGAGGCACGAGGTCGCCGGCGTCCGCGCGCCGCCTTCGAGCCGCGTCGTTCGCGAGCGAGCGCGAGACTCGGCCTCCGCCTGCACGTCGGTCAGTTCGCCGGACGCGCCGAGCACGTCGGTGGCCTCGCGCTTGCAACGAGGCTGGCCATGCGCCACCCCCGCGCCGCGTCCGCCCTCGATCCTCGCTTGACCCTTGTGGCCGTCGCCGCCGCGATCGGGGCGGTGGCGTTCACCGCCGCGTGCGGCGGCGACGATCCCCCGCCGTCTGCAGCCGCGGACGCCGGCGCACCCGACGGGCGCGCCGCTCCGATCCCGGCGCCGGACGCCGGCGCCCGCCCGCCGAGCGCGACGGCCGACTGGGCGAGCGGGACTCGCCTCCTGCACGTCGTCGTGAGCCCGGAGGAGGGGACGGACCCCGGCATCGCCGACGGCACGTTCGACGCCGAGGTCCTTCGCGGGTACTGCGAGATCACGCGAGCGGCGGACGGGGAGCACCGGTGCCTGCCCCTCGGCGGAAGCACCATCCACTACTCCGACGACGCTGCACGATGGCCATCGCCGCGAGCTCGACCAGCACGTTCACCCGCGAGGACTCCAAGGACTTGCCTTGCGGGCGCGCCCCCGAGGTCTTCAGCGTCGGCGCCTCGTACGGCGGCGACGCGATGGCATACCGGCTGGTCGACGGCGCGTGCACGAGGGCGCCGGTGAGCAAGGACGCGCGCGTGGTGATCCGCGTCGACCCTGCGCGGTTCGCGCGCGTGCAGAGGACCACGACGGCGGTCGGAGCAGGCCTCGAGGTCACGCGCTACGTGGGGGACGACGGCTACCGCGCCGTCGGCGACCTGCGCAACACGGCGCGCGACGAAGCGTGCAGCGGGCGCGAGTCGGCTGGGGCGTACCGGTGCGCTCCCGCGACGCAGACATCGACCGCGAACGTCGGCTTCTTCACGGATCCGTCGTGCCAGTCCCCGGTGGTTCAGCTCTCCCAAGCCTGCGCGCCGCGCACCGCCTTCTTCCCCGGATGCGGCGGGCCAGGGCGCTACTTCGACGTGGGGGGCACGATCACCACGCCTACGTTCGTGCGAGCGAGCGACGGCGCGTGCACCAGCTCGGACTTCACCCACGCCGCGTGGAGGAAGGCCGATCGCGAGCTCGACGCGTCGACGTTCCCCGTGCTTCGGCGCGGCCGCGTCGGCGCGAACCCGCGGATTCGCCGCCTCTTCGACCTCGACGCCGACGGGGCGCCGATCCGCGCGCGCGCCTTCTACGACGAGGAGCTCGGCTTCGAGTGCATCGACGGGCTCGGAGTCTGCCGACCTCGAGACGTGCGCTACTCGTGGGCGTCGCGATGGTTCGCGGACGCGGCGTGCAGCCAGCCGCTGTTCCATCCAGGCGCCGGCGAGTGCGCGACCGAGCCGAAGGTGGAGGCCGGGACGCTCGTGTCCGTCGCCGTCGCCAACGAGCTCAGGCGAATCACCGCGAAGGTCACGACGACGACGGCGTACCGAATGGACGGCGAGTGCAAGGCAGCGACGCCCGACGTCGAGCTCTACACCGCCGGCCCCCCGCTCGGCGCGCTGGCCAAGCTCCGGCGCGATCTGCAGTAGGCTCGACCTCGCGTCTGGCGATGGTAAATTCTCTCCGATGGAGGTGCTTATGAGACGTTCTCTTTGGCTCGCGTTCGGCGCGAGCGCGGTCGTATTGGCTTGCAGCGGGGGTGGATCGTCGACGAGCTCGTCGGGGTCGTCGGGGTCGTCGGGGTCGTCGGGCTCGTCCGGCTCCACCGGCGACCAGCCGCTCGGGCCTCAGGCTCGGCGAGAGCTCGGCGCGTGCCTCGGCGGCACGAGCGACGTCGACGACGCGGTCGAGATCACGAGCGACTTCCGCGCGAGCTGCCACGAGCTCGTGGTGTGCGGCGGCCTCGCCAACGGCATGAGCCAGAACGTGATCTCCCTCATCCTCAACGTCGCGCTGAACACCGCGACCGGCGGCAAGTTCAAGTTCGACGCCCAGACCGGCGCGTATTCGTCCACCCCCGGCGAGTTCGGCGGCACCCGCATGGACATCACGCTGTACCTGCCGAAGGACACCAGCTTCGGCAAGGCGGGCGACGTCATCAAGTACGACCTCCTGTCGGTCGACAGCTACTTCAAGGGCGCGACGCTGAAGGCCGAGGGCTCCGTCAGCTCGACGGGCAAGCTCGGCTACAAGGTGAAGGTCGACTTCCAGGAGAAGGGGCCGGCGTTCGAGCTCCTCGGGGTCCCCGCGAACGGGAACACCGTGACCATCGACGTCGAGGACATGTCGCGCGCGCTCGGCGCGATCCTCATGTCGGTGAAGACGCACGTCGACGACAAGCAGGGGCACGCCACGTTCGTCTACGACATGGTCTCGACCGACGCGAACCCCCAGATCACGCTCGGCGCCTTCACGAACGGCGGCAGCCTCGCGTTCAAGCTCGCCGGCGCCACCGGCCAGCGCGCCGACAAGGGGCAGCGCCTCGAGGGCGCGGTCTTCGACGTCGTGTACGTCGGCGGCAACGTCGGCAAGCTCGACGGCAAGATCTCGTTCCGAATCACCGGCGGGACCTTGCCGCACAAGGTGGTCTTCGACTATCCGAAATCGAATAGCCCGAAGGTCACCTTCTCCTGCCCCTGACGCCGACGCCCCCGGTCACCGGGTGACGCGGTACACGAAGTCGGCGAGCGGCTCGGCCAGCGCGTCGGCGCCGGTGTCGAAGCGCGTCACCACGTCGGCGTGCGAGTGGCCGGCGAGGGTGAGGAGGGTGACGGGCGCGCCGAGCGCCTGGAGCTCCTTCACCGCCCGCGGGATCTGGTCGACGAGGTACGGCTCGTCGGCGTCCCCCATCGCCACGAACATCGGCGCGATCCCGCGGCCGAAATACGTGCGCGGGGAGTGCTTCGCCAGGTCCGCGCCGAACACGGGCCTGGTGACGCGGTCGTCGAAGCCGTCCTCCGGGGGGTGGGCCGCCATGTCCTCGAGGTCGAAGATCGGCGACAGCGGCGCGTAGCCGCGGACGCGCGCGGGGTCGACGCCCGCGCGCTCCATGCGCCGGCGATCGAAGGCGGCGAGCGCGATCATGTGGCCCCCGGCCGAGTGCCCGGCGAG
>JAEUKG010001278.1 GCA_016794325.1 Myxococcales bacterium
AGTCGCTGAGGGTCCCGCTGGGATCGGTGATGGCCTCGCGCTTCACGTGCCGCGACGCGCGGATGACGGGCTTGGCGCCGGTGCTCGAGGGGACGCGCTCCTCCATCGACGAGAACGCGTCGTCCATCAGCAGGATGAGGCCCTTCTCGGCGCCGGTGACCTCGATGACGGTGTCGAGCATCGCCTCGAGGAGCGCGTCGATGTCCTTGAGGGTCATCAGCTTTTCGCTGAACTCGTGGAGCTTGCGCACGCCCGAGAGCTGCATCGTGGCGGCGATGTCGGTGCCTGTGGTCGACTGCGAGATCGACACGTCGGACGGGGTCGCCTGCCGCGGGGCCGGGGGCTCGTCGAAGATGCTGAACGCGAACTCCGCGTCGCCGAGGGTCAGGCGGTCGCCGTGCACGAGCCGCGCGCGCCGCTTCTTCTTCGCGTTGATGAGGATCTCGCCCTGCTTGTCGACCTCTTCGAGGTTGAAGTCACGCCCGTCGAAGATGATCTGCGCGTGCGTGTCCGCGAGGCCTGGGCTCGAGACCGCCACGTCGTTGCCCAGCGCGCGGCCGACCGTCGACATCGGCTTGTAGATCGAGAAGGTCCGCGGATGTCCCTGCGGAGGGAACCATTTCAGGGTCGGCATCCTATCGTCCGAGTTTAGCCCCCCCCGAGTTGGGGTGGGCGATTTTGTTCTCGCCGGCCCCCGAGCCCCGATTTACTCTCGAACGGTGCCGGGCTCGCGACCTCGGCTTCGACGACGGGGCGAGCGGCTGGGAGTGGACATGGGAAAGCGCTTCGAGCGAGGGACGAGCCATGGGGTCGTGTGGGCGGTGGTCGGGGTCTTCGCGTTCGCCGCGTTGACGGCGCTCGCCTCCGCCTGCGGCAACGGGAACAAGCCTCCCCTCACCCCGGACACCGAGGGAGAGCTGCCCGACGCCGCGCCGGCGACGCCGCCGAAATGACGCACTGCGCGGCGGCGCGTGAGGTCGCCGGCGGATCTTTACAGGCACGTGAGACGCGGATGTTGCTGGTGGATGGCCCCCGGACGCGCCATTCCTGTCGTCGCTCATGCGCCGCCTTCTCTTGCCGCTCGCTGGTTTCGCCCTCCTCGCCGTCGCGGCCTCCGCGTGCGGCTCCTCTTCGACGGGCTATTCCGACCCGCCCTCCGCCGATCCCCCCGGCGGCGGGAGCGCGAGCGGCTCGTCGTCGAGCGGGGCGCCGGGGCCAGGTCCAGGTCCAGGCCCGGGGCCGGGGCCGAGCGCCGACGGCGGCGCCGACACCGGCGACGGCGGGCCGACCTCCCGGGCGCGCTGCGGCGCGAAGCCGTACGACTGGGTGACCTCGGGCGCGCTCGGCGACGTCCTCCAGAGCGAGTCCAAGGCGTCGCACACCCCGCTCGAGCTCAACTACGCGATCGTCCAGCTCAAGAACGACGGCGCGATCAAGACGAAGCGCCTCGCGAAGCACGGGACGAAGAGCCGGCTCGTCCGCTACCAGACGCAAGACCGCGGCAAGCTCGTCGACGCGACGACGATGGTCGCCTATCCCGACTCGTCGGGCACGTTCCCGATCCTGCTCGTCCTCCACGGCACCGCCGGCTTCAACGACGCGTGCTCGCCGTCGGCCGGCATCGCCGACGACCTCCTCGGCGGCTTCAGCGACGCCACCGGGCTCCTCCTGTCGCTCTTCGCGTCGTTCGGGTACGTCGCGGTCGCGCCCGACTACATCGGGCTGAAGAGCCTCGGCGCCCCCACCGGGTTCCTCCACCCGTACCTCGTCGCCGAGCCCACCGCCATCGCGTCGCTCGACGCCGTGCGCGCGGCGAAGAAGCTCCTCAAGGGCGGCAACGTCACCCCGGGCGATCTCGTGGTGATGGGCGGCTCGCAGGGCGGGCACGCGGCCGCGTTCGTCAACCGGTACGCGCCCCACTACGCGCCGGAGCTCTCCATCAAGGGCAGCGTGTGGGACGTACCGCCGACCGACCTCCTCGGGCAGGCCAAGCCCGCGCTCACCTCGCTGCGCAAGGCGACCGGGAACATGATCGCCGTCACCACCACCCTCGAGTCGTGGTACGGCGCGGCGCCGGGCGGGCTGTCGTCGGCGTTCAAGGCCCCCTACGACACCTCGATCCCCAACGCCCTCGCCACGTCGTGCTCGCCGGGCGACGCGCTGAGCGGCGCCACGATCGAGAGCGTCTTCACCCCCGCGTTCCGGACGGCCGGCCTCGCGCCGGGCTTCGGCGGGCTCTCGCCGTGGGCCTGCTACCTCCACGAGAACAGCTTGCCCACGACGTCGGTCCCCAAGCTCGACTCGGTGCCGAGCCTCTTCCTCCTCGGCGAGCTCGACGATCTCGTCGACAACACCGTCGAGCGCGCGAGCTTCCAGAAGCTGTGCTCCCAGGGCCACGTGCTCTCGTTCCTCGAGTGCGCGGGCGCGAGCCACACGAAGGCGCTCAGCTACGCCTTCGATCAGTGGCTCGACTTCCTCGACGCCCGGCTGGCCGGGACTCCGCTCACGGGCACCTGCGTGGTGCGACCCGCCGAGAAGTGCACGAGCCAGCCGTGATCCGCGGCGCGCGGCGGCGCCGACGCGCCGCCGTCAGGGGCCGATCTCGCGGATGCTGGCCTTCTTGTATTCGGTCGTCGCGTTGTCGTTTCGGATCAGGACGACCGGGAACGCACCTTTGAAGATGTGATCCGCGGGTCGGTCGCAGATGGGCGAGCCGTCGCCGACCTTCCATCCGCCCGCGTCGGTGTACTCGAGGAGCTTGTCCCACTTGCCACCTCCGGCGCCGTCGGTCATGTCGCGGTAGAGCGCCATGTACACTCCGTTCGCGACGTCTTTCACCACCGCCTTGAAGCCGATCCACACGCCCTCGGGCATCGGGCCGTTGCCGTCCCACACCTTCGCGCTCGGGTTCTTCGAGCTGTAGATCGGGTGCTTCGCCTCCTTCTTGAACTCGGCGCGGCCGTCGTCGTAGAGGGCCATCGAGTAGGAGGCGCCGTCGCACTGGCGGGCGGGGTCGTCGACGTGGCCGTCGGCGGTGCGCACCTCGATCATCATGCCCGAAGGCGGCGGCTTGGGGGCGCCGGCGGCGGGCGCGATCTTCGAGTATTTGCCGTAGAAGGTGAGCTCGATGTTCTGCCACTTCTTCGCGGCGGACTGGTCCCAGACGTAGTGGCGGTTCACCGCGCCGCTCGCGATCGCGACCCCTCCCCCCTTGATGTCGAAGGTGCCGGTCCCGCGGTTCTGGAACTCGGCGTCCTGGGGGTCGGTCTGGCCCTTCTTGAGGGCTCGCGCCGCGGTCCACTTGGCGAACCAGGTGCGGCCGTTCTTCTTGGTCGCGTTCAGCATCGTGACGCCGAAGGGATCGACGGTGGGCGCCGGGGCCGAGGCCGGGGGCGCGTCGGGCTTCTTCTCCTCCTTGCCGCCCTTCTTCGGCTTCGGAGCCGCCGCGCAGCAGAGGAGCGCGAGCCCCGCCACGATCGCCACCCGGACCTTCTTTCCAGCAAATTCCATGTCGTCCTCCCAGCAAGGGGGAGGAACGGGCGGCGGGGTCCGAGCTTGAGTCAGCGGAGGCGCCCGTCCATCACCCGGGTCACGATCGCCTT
>JAEUKG010001293.1 GCA_016794325.1 Myxococcales bacterium
CGACCTGGGCGCGCTCGGGCAGGTACGCGCCCTCGGGGACGTCGGGGGCCTTGCCGCGCTTGTACTCGATGGGCGACACGCCGCCGCTCGCCGCCCCCTCGACGACGTCGATCTTGGCGGTGATCCCGAGCCGCTCCGACGAGAGCCACACCTGGCGCGCCTCGTACGGGCGCTCCGGATCACCGGTGCCGTCCGCGGGGGGCAGATCGCCGCCGCCCGCGTCGGCGCGCCGGTGCGTCGCGTTGCCGTCGGCGGTGAAGTAGTTGTCGGCCCACTCGCCCTGCGCCCACTCGAGGTAGAGGAGGCGCTCGCAGAAGAGCACCTCGTTGATCATTCGCGCCGGCACGAGATCGGGCGGCGGGCTCGCGAGTGGGAGGCGCGGGCGGAGCGCCTTCGCGCGCGCCTCGGGCGCGAGCTCGGGGTCGGGGGCTTCGGGCGCGGCGGCGTCGTCGATCGGCATCAGGATGAGCATGACCGACGCGCCGATCGAAACGGCTCCACCGGATAGCCACGACCGCACGCGCGTGCAGGTCTGCCTTGGACGACGGCGTCGTTGCCGAACGGCGTGCCAGGGCTATGATGACCGCATGAAGCTCGTGATCGAGACCGAGCAAGAGGTCGACGGTCGGTGGATCGCCGAGATCCCGGCGTTGCCCGGCGTCATGGTCTACGGCGCGACCCTGCCGGAGGCGCTCGTCAAGGTGACCAGCCTCGCGACGAGCCGGCTGCTCGAGCTCTCCGAGGGCGGCGAGTCGATCAAGGACGTCGAGTTCACCCTCGCGGCATGAGCGAGTGGCCGGCGACGAAGGCGTCCCGCGTGCTCGCGGCGTTGCTCCGCAACGGTTGGAGTGTGGCGCGTTCACGCGGCTCCCATCGGTTGCTGCGACACGCCGACGGACGAGAGCTCGTGTTCGCCTTCCACGACGGTGACGAGGTCGGCCCGCGTATGCTTGCGAGGATCGCGAAGTCCACGGGGCTCCGTCCGCAGGACTTGTGACGCGGCGCTACTTCGTCGTCGAGAGCTCCACATCGGGGGCGCGGGGCACGAGCACTTCTCTCTCTCTCGCAAAGACGCCGATGCCTCGATGCCTGCCGGAGCCGATGGCAAGGGGGCCCCGGAACGCACGGTGGAACGTCACGCGGACGTGGTATGCGGGGCCTTTGATCTTGTCGGGGAGCCGGTAGGTCTTTGCGAGCGCGAGCCCTGCTCGGTAGCCGAGATCGCCCCACTCGATGGCCGCGATCGCCTCAGCCGGGATGCCCGCTTGGCGGAAGGCCTTCTCGAGGAGCCGCTGCGCCTTCTTCGGTGAACGGTCGTCATGGCCTGGACAGATGACAGGCGTAACCGTCGACCAAGTGTGCGACGTCCCGATGTAGGCGTCGAGGACGGCGTCCTCGATCGGCAACGGCTCGAGAAAGCCGACGACGCGCCCGGCCCAGCGGAGCTCTTGGCCGGCGAGCCGCTGGTCGAGCCAGGCGATCTCGTCGGAGCACTCGGGCGGCGCAGTGACGATGACCCGCCGGATCGCCTCCACGCGTCGAGGGGTCAGGGTCGGCAGGGCCAGGTAGGAGATGCGTCGAAGACCAACCGCAGCGCCTTCGGGCGCGTGGCCGTGGACGAGCGTGTCGGTCGGCCCGAAGGGCCAGCCCTCGGCGGCCTCGGCGGTCGCGTGGCGCAGCCACGCGCAGACGTCGGGCCCGCGTCGCGCCGCGTCGAACGCGCGGG
>JAEUKG010001297.1 GCA_016794325.1 Myxococcales bacterium
GCCGGGCGTAGCCGAGGAGGAACGAGGCGTCGCGCGGCCGATCGGCCGAGTCCCAGCAGCGCACCGCCACCTTCAGGGCGTCGCCGGCGCTCCACCAGGAGTCCAGCGAGCAGTGGGCCTCCGTCGAGCCGTACGCCCGCACGTGGGCGACGCCGCCCGCCCCGGTGAGGCCCGCGAACGACACCTCGTAGTGCCCGACGTCGCGGCGGGTCTTCGTCACCGCGCCGCCGCTCGACGACAGGTCGTACGCCGCCGTCTGCGGGCCCCCGTGGGCGTACCAGGCATATCCGTAGGCGGATGGTCCGACCAGCGACACGGGGCACCGCGAACCCACCGCGCGGTTCGCGGTGCTCTCGACGACGGCCCACGCGCGGGTGGTCGTCGACGGCAGGGTCGACGGCGCGGTCACGACGAGGTCGACGAGCGCGCGCTCCTTCGCGCCGAGGCGACGGCGGACGGGCGCGATCGTCACCCCGGCGGGCGCCCCCTCCACGCGCACCTCGAGCTCGTCGGGCGCGTCGCCCGTGTTCATGATCGGCAGCCGCGCCGTGGTCGCGCGACCCGCGAGGAGCCCGACGCGCTTGTCGCCGCTCGGGCCCGCGGAGTCGAAGCAGTCGACGAGCGCGCCCGGCCCCGGGACGTCGAAGTAGGCTCGGACGACGTCCCCCCGCGCGCCGACGGCGCGGATCGCCACGTTCGACGGGGTCTGATCGCCCCACGGCGCCGAGAGCTCTCGCTGGGGGGTGGTGGGGTCGAGCGGATCCCACGCGTAGGACTCGCCCGGGGGCGCGCCCCACTCGCGCTTGGCGTTGAGCTGTCCGCGCGGCCACATCGGCTCGACGGCGCGGAGCTCGTTGTCGAGGAATCGCCGCTCGTCCACCCGCGAGACGAAGAGGCCCGTGTCGGCGACGTCCTGCTCGTAGGTGCCGGGCGACCTCACCCGGTTCTCCACCACGAAGTAGTGCTGGGTGCCCTTCGCGGGATCGTAGAGGATGTACGCCGCGGGGTCGGGGCCGTCGAGGCGGGGGACGTCGTAGTATCCGTCGTGGGATACGACGACGGGGCGAGCCCAGCCGAGGTGGATCTTCTCCCACCCGCTCGGGTGGTAGAGCTGGGTGGAGCGGTCGACCATGCCCCCGCCGAGGGCGTGCCACCCGACCCCCCAGCCGTACATGTCGCGTTGGTTCAGGACGACGTGCGCGGCCTCGTGGATGATCGTGCCGAGCCCGACCCCGATGGGGGCGAGGGCGACCCGGAGCTGCACCCGCTTGCCGTCGAGCACGAGCTCGCGGTCCATGTCGCGGGTGTACGCGGCGTTCGCGACGTCCTCGGCGTGGAGGCCGATGACCGCGAGCTCGTCGGTCGTGACGCGCCCGTCGCCGTTGCGATCGAAGGCGCGGAAGTCGACGGCCGCGTCGGCCGCCTGGACCATCGCGCGCGCGCGGGCTCGCTGCCTTCCGAGCTCGTCGCTCGCGTCGGGCGGGGTGGCGTAGCTCGCGTACGTCCCCACCGACGCGACCACGACGCCGTCGTTCGGCGTTCCCGACGACTCCGCGGCGGGCGAGAGCGCGAGGCGCCCCCCGGAGACGCTGCGGAA
>JAEUKG010000011.1 GCA_016794325.1 Myxococcales bacterium
GGGATCACCGGCGTGCACCCGGCTGCTTCGAGCGACGCTCGGAACGCGCTCGCATCGTAAGCCTTGTCCGCGAGCAGGCACCGCGACCGGGCACGCGAGGAAAGCTCCCTCGCCAAAACGATGTCGTTGCGCTGCCCCTCGTGCAGTGACCACAAGAACTTCCGTTCGGACCCGATCGGGCACGGGCACGGGCACGGGCACGGGCACGGGAAGACCGAACCCGTTCAGGGACACCCCCTAGCTGCGCTCGGCGGGATCGGGGTCCCTCTCGTCGCGGGGCGAGCGCGTCGTCGTCGCGACGATGAAGAAGGTGAGCACGAGGAGCGCGGTGGAGACGAGGAAGGGCGCGCCCGGGACCTTGAGCGAGCGCTCCTCGGCGATGGCCCAGGCGAAGGTGCGGGTGAAGAGCGGCGGGCCCACGATCCCCGCGATCGCCACGAGGCTGGAGAGCGCGCCCTGGAGCTGCCCTTGCTCCGACGGCCCGATGCGCTTGGTCATGAGCTGCTGCGCCGCCGGCCCCGACAGGCCCCAGAGCGACATCACCGGCACCCCGAGGGCGAAGGTGAGCGGCGTCGACGCGAGCCCGTAGATCGCGAAGCCCGCGGCGCCGCACGCGAGCCCGAACATCAGCGCGCCCCGCTCGCCGAACCGCGAGACGACGGGGCGGATGAGCCCGCCCTGGACGATCGCGCTGCACACGCCCACGCCGCCGAGGACGAGCCCGACCTCGCGCTCGTCCCAGCGGTAGCGGTAGGCGGTGTAGAGCACGAAGGTGCTCTGGAGCACGAAGTGGGCGAGGTTGGCGGTGAACACCGCGGCCGCGAGGCCGGTGAGCTGGCGGTTCCTCCGGAGGAGCGCGAAGGCGCCGAGCGGGTTCGCGCGGCGGAGCGAAAACGGCATCCGCTTGTCGGGCGGCAGCGACTCGGGGAGCACGACCGCGCCGTAGGTGGCGTTGGCGAGGCTGAGGCCGGCCGCGACCCAGAACGGCAGGCGCGGGTCGACCTTGCCGAGCACCCCGCCGAGCGCGGGCCCGACGACGAAGCCGACGCCGAACGCGGCGCCGATCATGCCGAAGCCCGCGGCCCGCTTCTCGGGCGGCATCACGTCGGCGATGTAGGCTCCGGCGGCGGAGAAGCTCGCCGCGGTGATCCCGGAGACGACGCGCCCGACGAGCAGGATCGTGAGCGAGGGCGCGAGGGCCATCATCACGTAGTCGAGCCCGAGGCCGAGGTTCGACAGGAGGATCACGGGCCGCCGGCCGAAGCGGTCCGACAGCGCGCCGAGCACCGGCGAGAAGACGAGCTGCATCGCCTCCCACACGGTGACGAAGAGGCCGAACACGATCGCCGCCTTCGCCGCGTCGCCCCCGTTGAAGGCGACCACGAGCTTGGGCAACACGGGGATGATCATCCCCAGCGCGAGCACGTCGAGGGCGACGGTGACGAGGATGAAGAAGAGCGCCGCCTTGCGGGGGCCGGCCGTGGTCATCGCGCGCTTCTTCGCGGTGGCCTGGCGGCGGCGGTCAGGGCGCGAGCGCCTCGGTCTTCACGTTGAAGCCGACGGGGCCGATCGAGAGCGAGCTGGTCTTGGTGCTCGAGGTCGACACGTACACGAGGATCTTGCGCCCGGCGGGCACGATCACGTTGAGCAGGGACGCGAGGCGGCTCGTGATGGTGCCGCCGCAGAGGGCGAGGGTGCAGTCGGTCTTGGTGCCTACCTGGCATGCCTTCTTCTCGGTGTCGTCTTGGGGGGCGAGGGCGCGCCCGTAGCTCCACATGATCGTGTCGAGCTCGGTGCCGCCCGCGGCGATGGTGTTGTAGACGGTGACGGTCGCCGCCTTCGCGGTGGGGTTGTAGAGCTCCACGTAGAAATACGGGTAGTCGGGCGCCGAGAGCAACGACGCGGCGGGGCAGTTGCCGCTCAGGCGCTGGAACGTCTGCGCCGCGTCGAGCGTGTATTCGGCGCTCACGACGTCGCCGACGTTGGCGCCGATGGTGAGCGTGTTCGCGTTCATCGGCGGCTCGCAGGCGCCGACCGGGGCGCTCCAGCCGCAGGTGGCGTTGCACACCTGGGTGCGGAACGTGTCGGGCAGCGCGCACCCGGCGGTGACGTACCTCACGCTGTCGGGCTTGCACGCCATCGGCGGCTCGGTGCACGCGCCCACGGCCCACGTGCAGTTGTTCTGGCAGACGCGCTTCAGCGTCCCGCAGAGGCCGCAGGCGACGTTGTCGATCGAGCCGGGGAGGCAGCCGCCGGGGACCTCGCCGTCGCAGAAGCCGAACTCGCCGGTCACGCCTTTGCCGGCGTCGCCGAGCTCGCAGAGCGCCTGCTGCGTGCCGCAGGCCCCGCACGACCGGGTGACGATCCCGTTCACGACGGGGCAGGGGTCGCCGGGCTGAGGAGGCTTCGGCCCGGCGTCGACGGCGGCGTCGTTCGCGTCGGCGCCGGCGTCACCGGCGTCGGCGGTCGCGGAGTCGGGCTTCGCGCCGGAGTCGGCCAGTGGCGTCGCGTCCGGCACCGGGATCGACGGGCTGTCGGCGAGGGTCGCGTCCTGAGAGTCGGCGGGCGGCGGGTCGGAGGGCCCGCCGCCGTCCGCCGTGCACCCGACCACGTACGCCCCCACCGCGAGCGATCCGAGCGCCGCGCCCAACCACCAGGCTCTCTTCGTCGTTCGCATGGAGCACCCCTTGATTCCACGAGGCTATCACGCCCCGCGCGGAGGTTACTACGGCGTCAGCTTCGGAGCCGGGCGCCTCGTTCTCCACAGCACCACGGCGCACCACGGCAGGGCGCACCACGGCGCACCACGGCGCCACGGCGCGCCACGGCACGAGCCCGGGGGTCGGCGGCGGCGCTCGCAGCGTTGCCTGGCGGCACCCGAGATGACGTACCATCGCGGGGCCGATGTACTACCCGCAGCCGCAGCCGCCGCCCTCCATTCCCCAGGGCCACCGCCACTGCCCGCGCTGCACCTATCCCCTCGAGGTCAGGGTGCAGAACGACGTCACCATCGACGCGTGCCGTCGGTGCGGCGGGAGCTTCCTCGATCTCGGCAAGGCCGGGCGCGTGGTCGGCGAGGACGCGGATCCGCACAAGTGGCCGAAGGAGGTGTTCGCGCGCCCGCCGGGCCCGAGCTGGCTGCGCTGCCCGGCGGGGCACGGCCCGATGTGGAGCTTCGTCCTCGGCTGGGAGGGGCGCTACGTGGAGATCGACGGCTGCGGCGTGTGCCGCGGGCTGTGGCTCGACGCGAACGAGGCCGAGGTGCTCGGGTCGGTGACGAGCCAGGCCAAGGCCGAGAGCACGCGCCCCGGCGCGAGCAAGGGCACGGCGGCGATGGTCGGGCTCTACCTCGTCCAGCTCGCGACGATGATGCCGGTGGAGGTCTACAACCCGGTCAAGCGCCGGCCGTGGCTCGTCTACGGGCTCATCCTCTCGCTCATCGCGCTCTTCTTCATCGAGATGATCTTCATCGCCGGCGTCGGGCCGACGGTGCTCCAGTACACCGCGCTCGTCCCGGTGCGGCTCGAGCGCGGCTACGTGCACACGCTGATCACCCACGCGTTCATGCACGGGAGCATCTTCCACATCGCGGGAAACCTGTATTTTCTCTGGATCTTCGGCGACAACGTCGAGGACCGGCTCGGGCGGCTGCGCTTCTCGATCCTCTACCTCACCGCGGCGGTGGTGGGCGGCCTCGCCCACTGGATCGGCAACCTCCACGGCACGACGCCGATGGTCGGCGCGAGCGGCGCCATCGCCGGCCTCATGGGCGCCTACCTCGTGCTCTTCCCGCGGGTGAAGGTGTGGGTCGTGTTCTTCTTCGTGCAGTTCAAGCTGCGCGCGATCTGGTACTTGCTCGTCTGGCTGGGGATGCAGTTCTTGCTCATCTTCGACAAGAGCTCGAACGTCGCCTGGCTCGCGCACGTCGGCGGCTTCGCCGCGGGCGCCGCGCTCGCGTTCGCGATGAAGGGCAAGGGCGCTCCGCCGCCAGCGTTGGCCCCGCCCCGCTGACGTGGTGGATTGGAAGACTCTGGACGTCAGCGGAAACGCAGACTGATCGCATATACTAGGCCGGTTGCGATGATCCACCCGAGCGCATGAAACGTGTGTAATGCGCACGTTCTGAGGTCTGGCTCCGTTTCCTCCTTGTCAGACAACTCCCAGAAGTACCCACCGTCCTTCGGCCGTACCTCCATGCCGAGCGCAGACGCACCCGGCAGGAGTACCGCCAGGGCA
Organism: Myxococcales bacterium; assembly: GCA_016794325.1. GTDB lineage: Bacteria > Myxococcota_A > Polyangia > Polyangiales > Polyangiaceae > SXNL01. The sequence goes on from JAEUKG010000011.1 coordinate 4,237, forward strand.
AAGAGGAGGACGTGCGGGAATCGCCAGTACGCGTTAGCCACCTTGATCGCTCTCTGAGCGTTTGCCGTCACTTCTCGAAGGTCCTGAAGAACCTGTCGCCGGGCTAGCGTAGCGCTCGGCCACACGGGGAGCTTCCGTACAAGCTCCAGCTTCTCGAGACTTGCCGCGCGCGAGCCTGCCTCATCCGCGGCCTTCGCAAGCTGTGGCGACGGAAACCAGCCAGGCGGTCGGCGCCAGAACAAAGCAACGAGCAGAAGGTAGTAAAGAGCAACGAGAAGGGCGTACCAGCCGAGGGGCCAGCGTCCGAAGCCCAAGCACACATGCTCGGCCAGTGTCTCATGCTCCTCGTACACGCTCCGCGCGAGTGCCTTCGCCTCGAACCTCAGCACGTTGGTGTCGTCGTTCTGTGCCTTCGCGACCGACGCGTACGTTCGCGCGTCGACAGCCTTCCCCAGAAGGCGATGCAGGTCGCAGGCGTTGCCCAACTCCGCGCCCGGCGGACCAGTGTCGCGCTGCGCGCCCGA
>JAEUKG010000014.1 GCA_016794325.1 Myxococcales bacterium
GATGGAGCCGGTGCGGGCGCGCTCCTCGAGGAGCAGCGTCGTGATGAGGAAGCCGCTCGTCGCGAAGAAGAGGTCGACGCCGAGCGGCCCTCGGCCCCAGAGGCCGGCCTCGGGCCGGAGCGTCGTGTGGTGGAAGACGACGGGGAGGATCGCCAGGCACCGCAGCCCGTCGAGCCCGGGCAGTCGCCGCCGCGCGGCCGCGGCCGGCGTGGCCGAGGGCACCGCTTCTCGGCCACGAAGAGCACCCCGGCCGAGGTCGCGCGCACGCGCGAGAGCGCGCGAGACTCGGCCCAGGCGAGGGTGTTGCCGGTGGCGAGCAGGGCGTTCAGCGTGCGGCCCGCGAGCGACGGCTTGGCGGGCGCGGCGTTGTAGTACTTGTTCTCCGACCAGAAGCGCTGGCGCATCGAGGGGACGAGCAGCGCGGTGAAGAGCGCGGCGTCCATCGCGTGGCCGAGGAGGTGGTAGGCGTAGCGCCAGGTGGTGATGGTGAAGCGGTCGCCCACCATCGTCCGCAGGCCGCGGTGGGTGAAGGCCTGGATGTGCTCCTTCGTCTTCTCGAAGGTGTCGGCCCCGAAGATCGCGCGCGAGAGCGTGTAGAACGAGAGCGCCTCGCCCTCGACGGGCACGAACGCGACCAGCTTGCCCCCGGGGGCGAGGATGCGCGCCGCCTCGTCCAGCGTCTTCTTCGGGCTCGGGACGTGCTCGAGCACGTCCATGAAGGTGACGACGTCCATCGACGCGTCGTCGTAGGGCAGGGCTCCGGACTCGGCGTCGATGCGCCGGAACTCGAAGGCGTCGGGCGGGACCTGGGGATCGCGGACGTCGCATCCGTGAAGGGATAGCCCGGGCCGGTAGCGGGCGAGGGTGCGGAGCATCTTGCCGCCGCCGCAGCCGACCTCGAGGACGCGACCCTCGCGGGGCGCCGCCTCGACCATGAAGCGGGCCTTCAGGCCCGGCAGATCGCGGGCGCGGGTGTCGATGACCTCGGTGCCCCAGTGAAACGACTCTTCCGTCATGTGCCAGCTCCGAGGGCGAGGATACGCTCGGCGACGCCGAGCAGGGTGGGCGCGTGGACGTCGGGCGCCTCGCGGGGGCCGCCGCGCAGGGGGCAGAGCTCGCAGCGCTTCGTGTCGAAGACGAGCCCGGTGCGCACGCCGGCGGCGCGGCCGGCGGTCACGTCGCCGGGGCTGTCGCCGATCATCCAGGATCGCTCGGGCGCCGCCCCGAGGGCGGCGAGGGCGTCGACCACCAGGCCGGGCTTGGGCTTGCGGCACGGGCACTCGCCGACGAGCGAGGCGTCGCCGCCGGGGCCGCCCTTCGGGTGGTGCATGCACACCGCGACGTGGGCGACGACGACGCCCTCGCGGGCGAGCATCTCCACCAGGGCGGCGTTGGTGCGCAGGACGGCGTCGCGCGAGAACTGGCCCTTGGCCGGCGCCGGCTGGTTGGTGGCGATGGCGAGCGAGTATCCCGCTTGGGATAGTATTCGGAGCCCGTCGACGACGCCGTCGAGGATGCGCACCTGCGACGGGTGCCAGGCCACCCCGACGAAGCCGGTCTCCTCGTCGCGCACGACGTCGATCAGCGTGCCGTCGCGGTCGAGGACGACCGCGGCGCCGCTCACTTCACCGACTCCCACTTCGTCTGGGTCTTGGCGAGCGCGGGGTGGCTCACGAGCAGGTGCCAGAGCACCGCGCAGAAGCCCTCGGTGTGGGGCGTGATGCGCGACTCGTGGACGACGGGCACGAGGACGCACGCGTCGGCGGTCTGCTTGGTGAAGCCGCCGTCGCGGCCGACGATGCCGAAGATCTTCGCGCCGACCTCCTTGGCGAGCTCGAGCGACCTCACCAGGTTGACGCTGACGTTCTTCTCCCGGTTGCCGCCGCCGACGCTGAAGACGAGGAGGGCGTCGCCGGCGCGCAGCCGCGAGCCCTTGAGCCACTCGGCGAAGCACCCGTCCCAGCCCTCGTCGTTCACGCGCGCGGTGAGCTCCGAGACGTTGTCGGTGGGCGCGTAGGCCTCGAAGCCGCAGATCTTGCGGAAGTCGTTCACCGCGTGGCTCGCGTGGCCCGCGGAGCCGCCGACTCCGAGGATGAAGAGGCGGCCGCCGCCGGCCCGCACCGCGGCCAGGCCCTCGGCGACCTTCTCGACCGCCTGGGTGTCGATGCGCTTGATGAGCTCGACGCTCTCGTCGAGGAACGTTTGGGTGAAGGTCTGCATCGCGGGTCCTCAGCTGATGTGGAAGTTGGCCATGATCCGGGCGCCGTCTTGGTCGAAGCGAAATCGGAGGGGTCGGAGGCCGCGCGCCGTCATCGCCTCGTAGACGCGCCGCTTGTCGGCGGGGCGGGTGTAGAACATGAAGAAGCCGCCGCCGCCCGCGCCCATCAGCTTGCCGCCGATCGCGCCGGCGGCGCGCGCGGCGTCGTAGTGCTCGTCGATCGACGAGTCGGTCATGTTGGACGCGAGCTTGCGCTTGTTCATCCAGTGCTCGTGGAGGAGCTCGCCGAAGCGGTCGATCTCCCCCCGCTCCAGGAGCCGCTTGGTCTCGTAGCCGATCTCCTTGATGCGGTGCATCTTCTCCACCGCGGAGGCGCTCGACTGGATCGTCTTCTGCTGCTCCGACAGCACGGTGCTCGCCTTGCGCTCGACCCCCGAGAAGAAGATGAGGAGGTTCGACTCGAGCTCGTCCATCACCTCGGGCTTCATGTCGACGCGCTCGGCGGTGACGCTGCCGTCCGGCGCGAACGTGAAGGCGGTGATGCCGCCGTAGGCGGCGATGTACTGGTCCTGCTTGCCGATCGGCTCCTTGAGCCGGCCGATCTCGATGTCGCAGGCCTCCTCGGCGAGGGTGGGAGCCGAGACGAACTCGCGCTTGTAGGCGTGGAGCGCGTTGAGGAGCGCCACCGTGAACGAGCTCGACGACCCGAGCCCCGAGTTCGCGGGCACGTCGGCCATCGAGAAGAGCTCGACCCCGCGGTCGACGCCCGTCGACTTCAGCGCCTCGCGGAAGATCGGGTGCTCGATGGCGTCGAGGCTCGTGACCTGCTCCGTCTTCGAGTACGCGAGCCGCACCGCGTCGTCGAAGCGCTTGTGCATCGCGAGGAAGATGTACTTGTCGATGGCGGCGGCGACGAGGAACCCGCCGTGGACGCTGGAGTAGCTGGGGAGGTCCGTGCCGCCCCCGCCGAGGGAGAAGCGTACCGGTGCGCGCGAGAGGATCATGCGGGGCGCTGTTGTAGCAAAAATGCCTCGAGGGTGGCGCGGCCCTCGGGGGATCCGATCTCGAAAAATCGCTCGGCGGCGACGACGGCGCGGACCCGCCCGGCGCGGGCGAGGTCGCGCTGGAGCTCGTCGAGGCCCCATTTCACGCCGGCGGGGCGGGCCTCGAGCGCGCCCCGCCGCAGCGCCATCGCCCCGTAGTCGATGTGATCGAACGCGGGGTCGGTCGTGCCCTTCTCGTAGGCGAGCACCCGGGCCCCGTCGGTGAGCACGTTGGAGGGGTCGAAGCGCCCCTCGTTCTTGTAGACGGCCATGACCATGTCGCAGTCGGCGTGCGCGTCGAGGTCCCTCAGCGGGGCGGCGTAGTCGAACGGCAGGTAGCTGTCGCCGTAGGTGACGAGGAACGCGTCGGGGAGGAGCCCCTGGGCCGCGGCGGCGCGCAGCGCCCCGCCGGTGCCGAGGAGGGTCGGCCCCTCCTCGCTGTAGGTGACCCGGAGCCCGTAGCGCGCGCCGTCGCCCACGTGATCGCGGATCATCCCCCCGAGGTGGGCGACGCAGAGGACGACGTCGCGGTAGCCGTGCGACGCGAGCCGCTCGAGCTGCCAGTCGACGAACGGCCGACCCGCGACGTCGAGCAGCGCCTTGGGGACGGTCGCCGTGTGCGGCAGCATCCGCGTGGCGAGGCCTCCGGCGAGGATGGCGGCGAGCATGTGCGACCTCTACCAACCCCCGCCGCGTCCGGCGACCCGAAACGATCAGGGCCGGTCGGGCGCGTTCGGATCGAAGGAAGGGACGTAGAAGCCCTCGTCGATGCCCTCTTGCTCGTCGAGCTCGAGGCGGCGCTCGCGCGCGGCCTGGAGCCCGGCCTCGGGCGGGCGCGGCGCCTCCGGAAACCAGAGCGGCTTCATGTAGTTGCCGCGCGGCAGGCGCTTGGTGGTCGCCATGTCCTTCATCAGCGGGATCGGGATCGGCACGTTGCCGCCCCACCACGTGATGGTGTCGTGGGGGAGGGGGAAGCTCTCGACCGGGCAGCGCGTCCCCTCCGCCTTCTTGCGGTACACGTCGTAGGCGCCGATGCGCACCTCGAAGCAGTACTTCGCGTGGAGCCAGGCGTTCGGCTTGTCGTACGCGCGCATCGGCCGCGCCATCATCACCGATCCGGCGTCGACGACGACGGGCGGGTCCTCGCGGTCGAGATCGCCGAGCAACGCCTCGACGCTGCCGGGCACGATGCGCGACTGCTCCTTCGGCATCGAGTCCCAGAACCAGGGGACGAAGCCGGTGACGTAGGTGCCGAACACGTAGCGCCCGGCCGGCTTGCGGTGGGAGTAGCCGTAGATCATGGGCGAGAAGCCCCACACGAACACGCGATCGGTGGGCTTCGTGGTCGCCTCGACGTAGCGCGCGACCATCTGCGCGGTGCGATCGTGGGCGACGCGGCCGTCGACGCGCTCGCCGAAGAGCGCGCCGAACGTCGCCACGAAGAGCAGGAGCGCGATCACCCCGCCGAACGCGGCGTAGGCCGCGCGCGGGGCGCGCGAGAACCACCCCTGGAGGAGCGCGCCGGTCGTCACCGCGAGGAAGGGCAGCGCCTCGAGGTAGTAGTGCGGGAAGAAGCGGTACATCGACGACGCCGTCGCGAACGCCACGAAGAGGTGGAGGGCGGCGTATTGCCGGCCGCCGAAGCCGCGGAGCAGCGGCGCGACGGCGCGGCCGACCGCGGCGCGCCGCGCGCGATCGAAGAGGCCGCGCGCGAGGAGCGCGAACACGAGGAACGAGATGACGAAGAAGCCGCTCTGCTCGTTGAGCCGCGTGAAGACGTTGGTGAGGACCGGGAAGACCTTGTTCGTCGGCTTGAGGTGGACCTTCTGGTTGTAGGTCACGCAGTAGTAGACGAGCTCGGTGAACGTGCCCTGAGCGGCGGCGTGCACCAAGAACCCGGCGACGACGGCGGCGGACGTCGCGGTGTAGATCGCGAGGTCGACGAACAGGCCGCGGTCGCGGCCCCGGCGCACCTCGGACCACACGAGGATCCCTACGGGGACGATGTGCAGGCCCGCGGACTGCTTGATGGTCACCGCGGCCCCGAAGAGGATGCCCGCGACGGCGAAGAGGGCGCGGCGCGTCGCCTTCGGCCGGCGCGTGCCGAGGACGGGCAGGCCCGCCGCGAGGACGAGCGCGGGGAGCTGGAGCATCTCCCCGTGGAGCGCGTAGGCGTCGAACGCGGGGAAGCCGAAGCCGAGCGCGTAGGCGGCGACGGCGGCGGTGACCATCGCGGCGACGCGGCCCACCGTCACCCGGGCGAGCCAGGTCGTGAGGAAGAAGCTCGCGAGGGCGAAGCCGAGCGCCCACAGGCGGAGGGCGACGATGTTGTCCCACCCGTGCAGGCGCGCGATGAGCGCGTACGCGTAGTACATGAGCGGCCCGCGCTGGCTGACCGCGCCCTGGTAGAGCTTGAAGCCGTCGTTGAGCCGCGACGCGAGCGCGACCGCGTACGCCTCGTCGACGTTGGCGTAGGTCTTGTAGCCGATGAGGGGGGCGTGGACGGCGATGATCGACGCGGCGCCCACGGCGAGCACCGCGGGCATGGCCCATCGGTGGCGCGACGCGGAGAGGCTCATTTCTTCTTGCGTGAGAGGTGCTGCTTCACGGCGGTCTGGATGGCACCGGTGACGTCGCGGCTGCGCGCGAGGTTCTTCAGATCGTTCTCCCGGAGGTGGGGCACGAGGCGCGACGCGAAGGCGAACGGAGTCCGCGGGTTGGCGACGAGGTTCAGCTTGATCTGGTACGACTTCGTCCAGTCCTTGTCGGACGCGATGATGCGCAGGACGTCCTCGCTGATGTTGCGCATGGCGGTGATCCGGGCGACCTCGTTCTCCTGGAGCCCGGGGGACTTCGCCGCCGCTTGGGCCACGAGCGGGTTCGCGTCGCGGACGGCGAGGAGCCGGATGGCCGAGTTGTCGGCGGTGCTGTCCTTGGCGATCTCGCCGGTGCGCTTCAGCGACTCCACCCCGACCTGGACCAGGCGGATCTTCGACGAGATCTTGAGGTCGGCCCAGATGGCGAAGAGCGGCCGCGCCTCCTCGACGACGACCTCTTGCCCCGTCTCCTCGTCGAGGCGGTGGGTGTCGCCCTCCTCGGTGAGCTGCGTCTCCTGAGCCAGGCGGTGAGCGTCCGAGAACTGGAGATCGTCGAAGGTCGGCTCCGGCGTCGGCTCGACGATGAGCTCGTTCTGGAGGGCCTTCGCGATCTGGTCGAACGCCGGGATCCCGTCGACCTTGATCCCGTTGCGGATCGCGAGCTCGATGATGCGGTCCGCGGTCGACATCCGCGTCTGCTTGTTCAGGTAGAGCTTCTCGATGATCACCGGGTGGGCGAGGAGCCGCTCTTCGTTCGTCGCGATGAGCTCGGTGACCGGCTCGCTCGCGACCGCGGCCATGTCGGCGACGGTCTCGGGGAGGATCTGCGGGAGCTGGAGGATCTTCTCCGTGATTGCGAGGTCGGAGGCGTAGAGCGGGCCCAGGAGGGCGACGACGCCCGCCTGGAGCGTCGGCACGAGCGCGCCGTTGAGGATCGGCGCGGGCAGCTTGGCGAGCGTCTGCTCGGCGAGCGCCCGGAGCGCGGGATCGTCGGACTCCGAGAGCAGCGCGCAGACGGTGACGGCGTCGGGCGGCCGGATGCCGGGGGCGATGGCGCGTGCGGCGAGCTGCCGCATCGGCGCCGGGCCCGCCGGATCGAGGAGCTTCTGCGCGACGGGGGAGAGCTGGGCGACGTCGACGGGGGGAAGCACGGCCCTATCGTATAGCCCCCACCCACGGTCCTTGGCCAGCGTTTTGGCCGCCGCCACCTCCCGCGAACCGCCCGAAAACAGGCGCTTTTCGGACGAGGCCGGCGGGCTCCGGCGAGCGGGCTCTCCCGGGCCGGGCCGCGCGGGCGGGTCGCGGGGCCGGCGCGCCCGCGGGCGCGGGCGCGGCGCTTCTCAGCGGGGCCGATGCGGCATATCGTTGATGCGAAACCCGAACAACGTGAGAGGGAGCGCGGATGGGAGTCTTCGATTTCGTACAGAACGGCGTGCGCGAGATGATGATCGCGCGGCACGACCAGTACAAGCACTTCATCGTCTACAAGCATCCCAACCAGAACATCCCGATGTACTCCCAGCTCACCGTCGACAGCGACGAGTGCGCGGTGTTCTTCCGAGACGGGAAGGTGTTCGGCGTGCTGCCGCCCGGTCGGCACACGATGCAGACCCAGAACATCCCGTTCCTGAACGGCCTCATCACCAAGTTCACCGGCGGCGACGTCCTCATCGCCGAGGTGTTCTTCGTCAAGACGTCCCCCATCCGGAACGTCACCTTCGGCGGCAACTGCGGCGAGGTCACCGATCCCTTCACCGAGCTCCAGGTGCCCCTGCGCATCTTCGGCGAGTTCGCGGTGGTGGTGACCGACCCCGTGCGCTTCATCGTCGGCTACCACGGCCAGTGCGCCGGCGGTGACAACGAGGCCACGCTCAAGTGGATCAAGGACAAGTTCATGACGTCGGTGGGCACGGTGGTCACCGAGCTCGCCGTCGCCGAGACGAGCAACCTCCAGGCGGTGCTGAACAACCGCGAGCGCTTGGCGCAGGCCTTCGTCGCTCGGGCCCCGAACCTGAACGACATCGGCGTGCGCATCCTCGACATCTCCCGCGTCGAGCCGAACGTGCCCGAAGAGTACATGGTCGAGATCCGAGCCAAGATGAAGGAGCTCTCGGACGCCAAGTGGGAGGTGAAGAAGAAGAAGATCGCGATCGACGGCGCCGCGGCCGACGCGCAGGCGCGCCAGTTCGAGCTCGATCAGAAGTTCCAGCAGGACGCTCGCTACGTGAAGGACCTCGCGGGCAACTACCAGAACTACGCGGCTGGTCAGGCGATGATCGGGGCGGGGCAGGGGATGGCCCAGCACGGCGTCGGCGACGGCGGGATGGCCGGCGCCGGGATGCAGATGGCGGTCGGCGTGAACATGGCGCAGCAGATGGGCGGCGCGTTCGCTCCCCAGCCGCAGTTCCAGGCCGGCGCGCCGCCGCAGCAGCAGGCGCCGGCGGCCCCGCAGTTCAGCCCCGGCGGCGTGATCGTCACGTGCTCCGCGTGCAACACGAAGCAGCCCGGCGGGAAGTTCTGCGCCGAGTGCGGCACCCCGCTCGCGCAGCCGAAGACGTTCTGCACCGGCTGCGGCGCGGAGCTCGCGGCGCAGGCGAAGTTCTGCGCCAACTGCGGCACCCGCGCGGGCGCTCCCGCCGGCCCCGTTTCGGCGGGGGGCTAGCCGCGGCGATGGGGGCCCTCCGCGGCACCGCGCTCGTCGCGCTCGCGTTGGGCCTGGCCCGCGAGCCCGCGTGTGGGGACCCCGGCGATCCGCCGGGGGGCCCCAACGCGCCGTGCACGCGGGAGCGCGACTGCAGCTCCGGCCTCGCGTGCGTCGGGGGTGTGTGCACCGGAGGCGACGCTGGGCCCGCGCCTCTCCTCGACGCCGGGCCCGACGCGGTCGACGCCGCCCGCGACTGATCCCCGGACCCCGGCGCGCGCGTCGGCGACGGCCTCCGTCCGGCGCGTGGTGGAGGCGGATCTTGCCGAAAAGACCGCGCGTGGCGGAGGCGGATCTCGCCGAAAAGGCGCATCCGGCCAAGACCGGTAGTACACTTGGCGGCGAACCGTGGCGAAGCAAAAGGTCCTCATCGTCGACGCCGATCCCCGGAGCCTGCGGGTCCTGGAGGTCAGCCTGCGGCAAGCCGGCTACAGCGTCACGTGCGCGAAGGACGGCGAGGACGCGTGGGCCACGGTGGAGTCCTTGGCGCCCGATCTCGTCATCTGCGACACCCGCCTACCTCGGCTCGACGGCTACGGTCTGGTCCGGAAGATCAAGTCGGCGAAGGACCACTCGCACGTCCCGGTGCTGCTCCTGACGAGCCAGAAGTCGGTCGAGGACAAGATTCGCGGCTTGGAGCTGGGGGTCGAGGACTATCTCACCAAGCCCATCTTCGTGCGGGAGCTCCTCGCGCGCGTCGCGCTCGTCTTCGCGCGCCGCGCCCACGATCGGATCGCGGACGGCGACGGCGAGGAGGGCGAGGACAAGAAGACCCGCTTCTCGGGATCCATCCGTGACATGACCGTGGTCGACCTGATCCAGACGCTGGAGGTCGCGCGCAAGACGGGCGCGATCCGGCTCCGGAGCGCGACCGCGACGGCGGAGCTCGTCTTCAAGGAGGGGCGCCTCATCGACGCCGAAGCCGGCGTCCTCCGGGGCGAGGAGGCGGTGTACCGAGCCCTCGTGTGGCCCGACGCGGAGTTCGAGGTCACGTTCGGTCCGACGAAAGACGACCGCACGATCGAGATGTCGACGCAGGCCGTCCTCATGGAGGGCATGCGGCGCGTCGACGAGTGGGGCCGCCTCGCCGAGCAGCTCCCGTCGCTCGACGTCGTGCTCGAGATCGACGACGCCGCGCTGCTCTCGCGGCTCCCGGAGATCCCCGACGAGCTGAACGGCGTGTTGCGGCTCTTCGACGGGAAGCGATCGCTGTGGAACGTCGTCGACGAGTCGCCGTTCGACGATCTGTCGACGCTCTCGACGATCGCGAAGATGCTCTTCGAAGGTCTGCTCCTGGAGCGCGCCCCGGCCGCGGCGCCTCCCGACTCGGGAGGCGCGCGCAGCGCGCGCAAGAGCTCGCCGCCGCTCGGCGGCAGGCCCGCGATGCCCTCCGTCGAGCCGGCCTCGGCCCCGAGCGGCGCGCCCGAGGCGGTGGTGCCCGCCGCCGATCCCGCCTCGCCGCCGGGCGCGGACGACAGCCTCGTCTTCAGCCGCATCTCGCGAGCGCTCGAGTTCTCGCCGGCGGTGGAGCCCGCGCCGGCGTCGGTGAAGCCCGCGCCGGCGTCGGTGAAGCCCGCGCCGCCTTCGGTGAAGCCCGCCCCGCCTTCGGTGAAGCCGGCGAAGCCCGCGCCTCCTCCTTCGGTGAAGCCCGCGCCGGCCGCGCCGGCGGTGGAGCCGGCGCCGGCGTCGGTGAAGCCCGCGTCCGCCCCCCCCGCGGAGGTCGAGCCGCTCGCGTCTGCTGCCTCCGACGAGGCCGACCACTCCCCGAGCTCCGCGCCCATCCGCCCGACGCCGGTCGTCATGCTCGACACGACCACGCCGCCGCCGTCGCCGTCCGAGGCGCCGGCGAGCGAGCCCAAGGTCGGCACCCGCACCCAGCCGCTCGGCCAGGTGAAGACCCTGCGCATGAAGGTGGAGGTCGCGCCGAGCGCGTCGCCGCCCGCCGCGCGCGAGGTCGCGCGGGCGGCGAGCGTCCACGACGCCGAGGTCGACGCGGATCGAGAGACCAGCGAGCCCCCTCCGCTCGCCGAGAGCGACGACGACGACGTCGACTCCTCGCGCCCGCCGGTCCCGAAGACGGTCGCGGGCCCTCGGGTCGTGTACGGGCTCGGCATCGCGATCACCGTCGTGCTCGTCGGGGTGCTCCTCGGCCGCTACCTCTACCGCGGGCAATACGACACCCGGGAGGGGCTGGAGACGTTCGGCGCGGGCTCGGCGTCGGCGACGGCGCGCCCGAGCGCGACCGCCGTCACGTCGGCGTCGGTGGGGGCGCCCTCCGCCTCGGTCGCCGCGTCGGCCTCGGCGCCTCCGCCGACGGCCGAGGTCGACGCCTCGGTCGAGGCCGGCCCGGCGCCCGCCGGGAGCGTGCTCGAGCTCCCGGACGCGCCCGTCGGCTCCCGGGTGCCGGTCGTCCCGCGCCGGGATCCGGTCGCGGTCGGCTCCGCCGGCGCCGAGGGGATGACGGGGCGGGCGCAGAAGATGCTCGAGCTCGGCGCGGCGGGGCGCGCGATCGACATGGCGGCGCAGGCGACCCGCGCCGATCCCGGCAACGCCGAGGCCTGGCTGACGCTCGGGGCCGCGTACCAGGCCGCGGGCTACCCGAAGCGGGCGCAGGAGGCCTACCAGTCGTGCATCCAGCGCGCCCAAGGCCCTCGGGTCGCGGAGTGCAAGGCCCTCACCGGCGCGGAGTGACCACGCCCCGCTCAAGGTGAGCGGCCGGCGGCCGTTCCTCGGGGTGCGATCATGGCCGCTCCCCGCGCACCCGACCTCACCGACGACTCCATCGACGTTGCGTTCGACGGCGAGGAGGAAGAGGAGCGCGCGCTCGACCTGTCGCCGGCCTCCACGCGCATCGGCGAGGAGCTCGAGCGCTTCTCGCACTACGTCGAGGCGCTGAAGCCGAACACGCACGCCCTGGCCCACATTCGGCGCGTGCTCGCCGATCCCGCGGCGAGCCCGGCCGACGTCGCGCGGGCGGTGGAGAAGGACGTCGCGATCGCGACGGCGGTGCTCCGCGTCGTGAACTCGCCGCTCTACGGGCTCGGCCAACGCTGCCGGTCGGTGCGGAGCGCCGTCGCCCTCCTCGGGATCCGCGAGGTCGCGAACGTGGTGTCGACCTCGACCGCGCTCACGATCCTCGAGAAGGCCGGCGCGGCGTCGCCGTCGGTGGCGGCGCACTCGCTGGCGGTCGCGTCGGTCGCCCGCTACCTGGCGCCGCTCGCGAACATCAGCGCCGACGACGCGTTCACCGCCGGGCTCCTCCACGACGTCGGCGTCTTGATCCTCCTCCAGCACGAGGGCGAGAGCTACGAGCGATGGGTCGCGCCCGATGGCGCGCTCGTCGAGCGCGACCCGTCCGAGGAGCGCGCCGCCGGGATCGTCGACCACGCGACGGTGGGCGCCTTCGCGGCGTCGCGGTGGGAGCTCCCGGCGCCGCTGCCCGACGTCATCGCGACCCACCACGACCCCCGCGCGGGGCGCGACGCCGGCGCGGGCGTGTCGGACGTCGTGACCCTCCTCGGCGCCGCGGAGACGCTCCTGCCCCTCTTGTCGGAGTGGGAGTCCGTCGGCGACGAGGAGCGCGCCTCGCTCGCCGCGAGGTTGCCCCTCGCGCAGCTCGGGGTGTCGGCCGACGGGCTCGCGGACATGTGGCCCGCGCTCCGTCGGGCCAGAGATCGCGGGGAGGCCATCGTCGAGTCCGTGGACCTCGGCTCCGTGGACACGGCGCCGCCGCCGGCCGAGGCTCCAGCGCTCCCGCCGGCCCCCGCCGGCGCGCTCCGCTCGCGCCGCGCCCTCCGGCACGGGGCCTTCGCCGGGGCGGCGGTGCTCCTGGCGATCGGTCTCGGCGTCGCGGGGTGGGCCTTCACCCGCGCCGGGGCGGGCGTGGGGGCGGAGGCGGGGCAGGTCCTGCCGCGGTAGGGGCGTCCGCGCTTGCGGGCGCGCGCGCCGCGGGCTTCAGCGCTTTCGGACCCGAGGATCGAGCGCCGCGTAGGCGAGGTCGACCACGAGGCTCAGCGTGACGACCGCGACCGCGGTCACGATCACGCATCCCATGATCACCGGGCCGTCGCGGTCGAGCACCGCGGTGACCGAGAGCGATCCGAGGCCGGGCCAGCGGAACACCTGCTCGGTGACGATGGCGCCTCCGAGGAGGGCGCCGAGATCGAGCCCGATCACGGTGACGATCGGGACGAGGGCGTTGCGCAGGGCGTGGCGGACGACGACGCCGACGCGGGAGACGCCCTTGGCGCGCGCGGTGCGGACGTAGTCCTTGCGCAGCTCGGTGATCATCTCGTCGCGCACGAGGCGCGTGTAGTACGACGCGCCGAAGATCCCGAGGGTGAGCGCGGGCAGGACGAGGCTCTGGGCGTGCTCGAGCGGCGTCTGCCCGAAGCCGTCGAGCGGCAAGACGCGCAGCCGGTGCGCGAGCACGTACTGGAGGAGCAACCCGATGAGGTAGGTGGGAGCGCTCACGCCGACGAGGCTCGCCGCGACCGCGAGGTGGTCGGCGGGGCGCCCGCGGCGGGTGGCCGCGAAGGTCCCGGAGGCGACGCCGATGGCGGCTTGCACGAGCACCGCGGCGAGCGCGAGCGAGGCCGTGCGGGGCAAGCGGTCGGCGAGGATGGCGACGACGCCCCGTCGCTGCTGGTAGCTCTTGCCGAGGTCGACGTGGACCCACGCGAGCGTGCCGCAAGTCTCGTGATCCTTGGCCTTTTCGGCGGCCGGCCCCAGGTGGACGAGGCGCCGGAAGAACAGGCGGTAGCGCACCCACACGGGCTGATCGAGGCCGAGCTGCACCCGGATGCGCGCGACGTCTTCGGGGCGCGCCTGCGGTCCCGCGACCATGCGCGCGGGATCGCTCGGGAGCACGCTGCTCGTGACGAAGGCGATCGAAGCCGTCGCCCACACGACGAAGATCGCCCACGCGAGCCGCTGCGCCACGAAGCGCGTCACGGCGCACCTCGCCGACCGCCGAGGAGCCCGAGGACTGTGCTCGGCCCTCGCGGCGCGAGGCCCGCCTGAGCGCTCGGGCCGCGGTCGAGCCAGGAGAACGACACGTTGTGGGTCCACACCGGGTGAGGCTTGTAGCCGCGCACGTACGCCTGATGCGCGTCGTACCACCGGTAGTAGTGGGTGAAGGCCCAAGGGGCCTCGTCGACGACGATGCCCTGGGCCTCGTCGTACAGGCGCTGCCGTGTGGGAGGGTCGAGCTCCCGCCGCGCGCGGTCGAGCAGCGCGTCGAGGCGCGGGTTCTTGTAGAAGGCGACGTTGTTGGAGTCCTCGTCGTTGATGGCGCGGCTGTGGAACAGGGGGTCGAGGAAATCGCTGGGATCGGGGTAGTCCTGCTGCCAGCCCGCGGAGGTCATCTGCGCCTTGCCGCGGCGGTGGGTGATCGCGAGGTAGCTCGGGTAGTTGACGACCTGGACGTCGAGCCGCAGGCCGATCTTGGCGAGGTCCTGGGCGAGGAGCTGCACCGTGTATTCGGAGAGGCCCTGGCGGTAGATGACGTAACGAATCGGGTGCGGATAGCCGCCTCGGCCGGTCGCGGGGTCGTACGGGTACCCCGCCTTCTTCATGTGCTCGAGCGCGGCGCCGAGATCGTACCGCTGCCCGGGGAGCGAGGGGTTCGCGCCCAAGACGGCCGGCGGGATCGGCAGCCCCGCGGCGCGGAGGTTCCCCGGCCGGATGAGCCGGATGTGGTCGCGGTCGATCGCGGCGGCGACGGCCCTGCGGATCTCGACGTTGTCGAACGGCGCGAGCTCGGTGTTCATCGACTCGGCGCCGACTTGCCGCTCGGCCTCGTATTCTCCGAGGGGCTTCCACCGCGGATCGCGCTGGAAGCGGAGGAGCTCGGCCTGCCGGAAGTCCTGCAGGAGGTCGAGGGCGCCCGTCTCGAACTTGAAGCGCTGGGTCGCGGTGTTGACGAGGAAGGACCACGAGATCGCGTCGAGGTAGGGGAGCCCGGGGCGGAAGTAGCCGTCGTGGCGGACGAGGGTGATCTGGCGGCCCTTGTCCCAGCCGCCGGGCAGGAGCTTGAACGGGCCGGCGCCGCACGGCTGCCAGGTGTCGGAGTACCGCCGCCCCGCGCTCTTGCACACCGGGCGCAGGACCTGGAGCCCGAGCGCGGGGAGGAACGTGGCGTCGACGTCCTTCAAGCGCACGTCGACGACGTATTTCCCCTCGGCGGTGACCCCGGCGAGCGCCTCCGACTTCTTGTCCTGGATCTCGGCGAAGCCGACGATCGACTCGTAGAACGACGCGTAGGGGTTCGGCGCGCTCGGATGGAGGGCGCGCTCCATCGACCGCACGACGTCGTCGGCCGTGAGCTCCTCTCCGTCGTGGAAGCGGACCCCGGCGCGGAGGAAGAAGCGGTAGCGTCGGCCGCCGTCGAGCACCTCCCACCGCTCGGCGAGGTCGGGGACCACCCGGCCGCTGCCGTCGTAGTCGACGAGGCCCGCGAAGATCGCTTGGTTCACGCGGGGGACGAGGCCGTCGGCGATGTTGGCGGGATCGATGACCCGCATGTCGGCGAACGACGCGAGGTGCAGGACGCCGCCCCGGCGCGGGGTGGGGTCGTCGGGGTGGGCGGCGGGCACGGGCGGCTCGAGCTCGCCCGCGCAGCCGAGCCCCACGGCGGCGCACGCGATCGCGACCGCGCGCGCGGCGTCACGCGTCCAGCGCATCGCGCAGCCCTTCGCCGAGGAGGTTGAAGCCGAGGACGCTCGCGAGGATGAGGGCGGCGGGGGCCCAGAGGAGCCAGGGCGCCCCGGTGTACGCGTCCTGGCCCTCGAAGAGCATGTGGCCCCAGGTCGGGGTCGGCGGCTCCATCCCCGCGCCGAGGTACGACAAGACGCTCTCGGCGAGGATCATCTGGGCGACGGAGACGGTCGCGATGACGACGAGGGGCCCGGAGATGTTGGGGAGGACGTGGCGAAGCAGGATGCGCGGCGTCGACTGGCCCAGCGAGCGCGCCGCGGTGACGAACTCGAGGTGGCGGATCTGCATCACCTTCGCCCTGACGACGCGCGCCGTGCCGAGCCAGCCCGTCACCCCGAGGACGAAGAGGATCGTCGCCGGGCTCGTGCGCTCGAAGGCGGCGCCGATCGCCATCACGAGGAGCAGGAAGGGGAAGGCGAGGAGCACGTCGACGGCGCGCATGAGGACGCCGTCGGCGTCGAGCTCCACCCCGCCGAGCCGCTCGGCCCGCTTCGCGATCGGGGGCAGGGTCGAGGCGATGGCCACCGCCGCGAGGGCGATCGCGGGCGCGTTTCCGACGTAGATCCACGCGACGAACGCGGCCGCGAGGGCGACCACGGTCGCCCGGCCCACGCGGACCCCGCGCGCGCCCTCGTAGTAGCCGGCGACGACGCCGACGAGCGCGCCGAGGGAGGTCGCGAGGAGGGTGGCGACGACGCCGATGACGAGCGAGTAGCGCGCCCCGAGCGCGAGCCGCGCGAACTGATCGCGGTAGATGAGATCCGCGCCCAGCCAGAAGTCGCGGGTCGGGCCGACCGGCATCTCGTCGGGCGACACCGCGCGCGCGAAGTCGCTCGTGAAGGGGTCGCGCGGAGCGACGACGGGGCCGAGGACCGCGAACGCGACGAGGAGCGCCACGAGGACGAGCCCGACACGGAACGAGACGCTCCTCTTCAGGCGACGGGTGACGGCCACGGGAGCTGACTCTAAATCACGGAGGAGCGCGCGTCACCGTCGGCGCAGGAAACCCGCGATCGCGGACGCGGTCCCGGAGGGGTCGTCCTCGTGCGGCGCGCGGCCGTGCTCGACCACCTCGAGCGAGCCGCGCGCGAGCTCGCGCGCGAGTCGGCGCCCGGCGGCGACGGGGGCGGCGGGGTCGGTGCGCCCGGCGACGACGAGGGTGGGCGCGGCGACGCGCGGCACCCGGGCGACGAGCGGTCGCGCGTCCCGGGTCGCGAGGAGCGTCGCGTGCGCGGCCTGGCGGGCGGCGGGGGAGTTGAACGCGGCGTAGTGCGCGATCGCGTGGGGGTCGTGGCGCGCGCCGCCGTAGGCGTGGGCGCGCAGGTGACGGTCGAAGATCGCGCGGCCGTAGGCCTGCTTGAGCACGAGCCCGCCGATCATCGGCGCCGCCGCGAGGTGCGAGAGGAGCGGCTCGCGCGCCGGGTAGATCGCGGGAGACACGAGGACGAGCCGGCTCACGAGGTGCGGGTGCTCGGCGGCGAGGGTGAGGGCGACGCTCGCGCCGAGCCCGTAGCCGGCGAGGACGATCCGCCCGAGGTCGAGCGCGGCCGCCAGATCGACCACCGACTCCGCGAACGCGTCGAAGCCGTAGCGGTACCGCTCGGGCGGCGGCCGCTCGCTGTCGCCGAAGCCCGGGAGGTCGGGCGCCACCACGCGGAAGGTCCGCGCGAGCTCGGCCCCCACCGCGTCCCACGACAGCCGGCTCTGGAGGTAGCCGTGCACGAGCACGATCGGCTCGCCGGCGCCGGCCTCGAAGACGCGCATGCGCACCCCGCGGGCGGTCACGTCTCGGAGCGACACGTCGTGCACGGGCCGAGACTACCAAAAAGCGGGCGCGCGCGTCCGGCCCCGGTGCATGCACACTGCATGGAGCGGGGGCAGCGCGGTCACCCCGCGCGGGCGCGCCTCGCGATCGATCGCACACCCTGCCGAAAGATCGCCCGTTTGGTCACTCCATGCGATCCTCTCCCACCTCGAGCGCCGCGCGCCGCCGCGCGCTCGAGCACCCCACGACGCCGACCTCGACGTGACGCGATGGCGGGTTCGCACCCCCGGGCACGGTCAGGCTAGGACATATTTTGTCCTACCCACGATCCAAGTGTTTGATTCGAGTTCCATTATGGAAAGCGTCAAAAAAAACACGGACGCCGCGTTGACCCCCTTCTTTCGCTTCATGTAGTGTCCACGCTGTCCCGACTACGCCGGTCCGATCTCCCCGAGATCACGACCAGGCGCCCACCGTAGCAACCCCGAGAGGAGCCCCGAGCAAGCTCGTGGCTCCGGTGCGGCGGAGAGGTCCCGAGTCGCGCCTCGCGCGACAGACGGGCGTGATCCGCTCGCGCATGCGCGCTCTCCATGGCGCTCTCGCGGTCACGTCGACCTGCCGTATGGGTCGTCCCGCTGCGGATGGAAGCTCGCGTGTCCGAGCGCGCTCGTGGCCTCGTCTCCCAGACGTGGCCCCGACGGTGGGTCTCGGTCCCGCAGGTACGAAGTGAGGCGAGGGAAGGCGGTGTGCGACAGAAGCTGGTCGCCCCTCCGCGCGGGCGTCGTGTGCCCGCGGCCTCGAGGTTGGTCAGCGCTACCGAAGGGAGCTCGCGATGGAACCCAAGAACGGTTCGTTTGAGGATGGAGCGACGGCGGTGGAGACGGAAGGTGCGCTGGCGGTTGCCTCGAGCCCCGAGGCCGGCGCCGCCGACGAGGCCGTCACGCGGGAGCAGCGCCGCTCGCGCCGCAAGCGCGCCGTCCGCGCGCGCACCATCAGCGTCAAGCGCATGACCAAGCGCGAGCTCGAGCTCGGGCGGATGCTCTACCCGGAGGCCGACCACGAGCGGCCCCGCACCCGCGAGGAGTGCGCCGGCGGCGAGCGCCCGTGCCCGTTCGTGTCGTGCAAGCACCACCTCTACCTCGACGTCTCGCCCCGCACGGGCGCCATCAAGCTCAACTTCCCCGATCTGGAGGTCTGGGACATGAACGAGACCTGCGCCCTCGACATCGCCGACCGCGGCGGCACGACCCTCGAAGAGGTCGGCGCGATCATGAACCTCACCCGGGAGCGCATCCGCCAGGTCGAGGTCAAGGGGCTCGCGAAGCTGCAGGCCTTGCGCGACATGTCGGCGCTGCGCGACTACGTGGACGAGGGGCCGGTCGGCAAGCGCCGCCTCCCCATCCTCAAGAGCTCGACCGACGAGGAGACCTCCGAGGAGGAGAGCCACGACGACGACGACGGGGACGAGGTCGAGGCCGCGGCCGACGACGTGGACTTCGACATCGACGAGTTCGCGAGCGACTCGCTCTGAGCGGACCCGCGCGCGGCGCTCCGAGCCCGCGCGCGAAGGGGCGTGCCCGTTGACCGCCGCGCGCGCTCCCGCTAACGGGGCGCCATGGCGATCAAGACGGCGCTCCTCTCGGTCTCGGACAAGAAGAACCTCGTGCGCTTCGCGCGCGGTCTGGTCGACGCGGGCGTGACGATCCTCTCGAGCGGCGGCACCGCGAAGGCGCTCGCGGCCGAGGGCGTCCCCGTCGAGACGGTGGAGGCCTACACCGGCTCGCCCGAGGTCATGGACGGCCGGGTGAAGACGCTCCACCCGCGCGTGCACGGCGGGATCCTGTCGCGGGGCAAGGTCGACGAGGCCGACCTCGCGCGCATCGGCGGTCGCGAGATCGACCTCGTGTGCGTGAACCTCTACCCGTTCGAGGCCACGGTCCGCGACCCGAAGAGCAGCCACGAGCACATCGTCGAGAACATCGACATCGGCGGGCCGTCGATGGTCCGCAGCGCCGCCAAGAACCACGCGCGCGTGACGGTCGTGTGCGACCCCGCCGACTACGACGACGTCCTCGCCGAGATGAAGCAGGGCGGCGAGGTGACGGAGGCGACGCGCCGCCGGCTCGCGGCCAAGGCGTTCGCCCACACCGCCGGCTACGACGCCGCCATCTGCGGCTACCTCTCGAGCGATCGCGCCGCGCCCGAGGCCGAGCGCTTCCCCGAGCACCTCGTGCTCGCCTACGACCGCGCGTACGGCCTGCGCTACGGGGAGAACCCGCACCAGAAGGGCGCCTTCTACGTCGAGCGCGGAGCGCCGGCGGGCTCGCTCGCGCGCGCCGAGAGCCTCGGCGCCGGGGGCAAGGAGCTCAGCTTCAACAACCTCGTGGACGTCGAGGCTGCGCTCGACGCCGTCCGCGAGTTCGACCGCCCCGCCGCCGTCGTGGTCAAGCACACGAACCCGTGCGGCGTCGCGGTGGAGGCGTCGCTCGAGGCGGCCTACCGCGCCGCGCGCGAGGCCGACGCGCTCTCGGCGTTCGGCGGCATCGTCGCCCTGAACCGCGAGGTCGACGAGGCGACGGCCAAGGCGCTCGCCGAGACGTTCCTCGAGTGCGTGATTGCCCCGTCTTTCTCGGCGGTTGCGCTCGAGCTCTTGAGGCAGAAGAAGAACCTCCGCGTCCTCGCGACGGGCGCGTGGCTCCCCGCCGATCACGCGAGCTTGCAGACCAAGCGCGTCGGCGGCGGGCTCGTCGTCCAGACCCGTGACGCCTCGGCGGCGGGCGAGGTCCTCGCGGGCAAGGTGGTCACGAAGCGGGCGCCGACGGCCGAGGAGCTCCGCGGGCTCGAGCTCGCGTGGCGCGTCTGCAAGCACGTGAAGTCCAACGCCATCGTCCTCGCGAAGGGCGAGCGCACCGTGGGCATCGGCGCCGGCCAGATGTCGCGCGTCGTCTCGGTGCAGATCGCCTGCGAGAAGGCGGGAGACGCGGCGCGCGGCTCGGTGCTCGCGTCCGACGCCTTCTTCCCGTTCCCCGACGGCGTCGAGGCCGCCGCGCAGAAGGGCGTGGTCGCGGTCGCGCAGCCGGGCGGCAGCGTGAAGGACGCCGAGGTCATCGCCCGCGCCGACGAGCTCGGCCTCGCGATGGTGCTCACCGGCGTGCGCCACTTCCGCCACTGACGCCCCGCTCCGCCGCGCCACCGCCGGCGGAAAGCCGAGCCGCGGGCCGGACTTCCGTGCGCCCTCTCACGTCGCGTCTCCACGCCGCGCGTGGTGTGTCGATGCGCACATTCTCCCACGAGATTGACGTTGGTTTTTTTGCCGACGGGGTGCGCGTATGAGAAGGCTCGCTCACACGGGAGGAGCCTTCTCATGGCCGGAATGTCCGAGAGCTGCAGCGTGTGTAGTCGGCCCTTCGAGGTCCAGTTCCGCTACCAGATGGAGGAGAAGGACGGGGGCTTCCTCTTCTTCTGCTCGCAGGAGTGTCAGGGCAAGTCGGTGCGTGGCGAGACCACGAGCGGCGTGCTCTGCGACGCTTGCGGAAAGCGCTTCGTCGTCGACCTCGTCTCGCAGGTGGTGAAGACCAAGGCGGGCCGCAAATACGCGTGCTCCGACGGCTGCCGATCGCAGGTGCTCGCGGAGGCCGGGGGCGTGCGCCTCGCCGCGTTCGCCCAGGCGCCCGAGGCCCCCGAGTCCGTGCCCTCGCTCGAGTGCGCCGACGAGCCGAGCGAGCCCGCGCGCCCGGCCGCCGAGGCCCCGGCGTCGAGCCGCTCGCCGGTGACGGCGGCGCGGACGAGCGCGGCGCCGGCGGCGGAGCGGCGAACGATCGCCGGGCCTCGCCGCCTCGCGATCTTCAACCACAAGGGCGGCACCGGCAAGACGACGACCTCGGTCAGCATCGCCGCCGGCCTCGCCGCCCGCGGCCTCAAGGTCCTCCTCGTCGACACCGACTCCCAGGGCAACGTCGGCGTCTCGCTCGGGGTGAAGGCGGAGCGCACGCTCTACCACCTCCTCGTGATGGGGCTCAAGCCGAGCGCGGCCGCGGTCAACGTCCGGGAGAACCTCGACCTCATCGTGTCGAACGAGACCCTCGCCGCGGCGGAGCTCTACCTCGCCGGGCGGCAGAACCGCGATCGCATCCTCAAGGACCGCCTCGCGTCGGCCGCCGACCAGTACGACGTCGTGCTCCTCGACTGCTCGCCGTCGCTGTCGCTGATGAACCAGAACGCGCTCGTGTACGCGGACGGGATCCTCGTCCCCGTGGCCTGCGACTTCTTGTCGCTCGTCGGCGTGCGGCAGGTCATCAAGACGGTGAAGAACGTGAACTCGCTCCTGCACCACCCGGTGCAGATCTACGGCGTCCTGCCGACCTTCTACGACGCCCGCGCGCGCATCTGCCGCGACGCGGTCGACACGTTGAAGGAGCACTTCGGCGATCGGTGCCTCGAGCCGATCCGTTCGACGACCAAGATCAAGGAGGCGCCGGCGCAAGGAAGGACGATCTTCGAATACGCGCCCGACTCCAACGCCGCCGAGGACTACATGCGCGTCGTCGACCGCATCGTCTTCGGCCAAGCCGCGGCCAAGTCCGCGCCGCCCGCGTCGGTCGACGCGGACGAACCGATGGCGAGCGTGGGCTGACGAGGAGGACGAACATGGCAGCGCGAGAAGAAGGATCAGGGCTCGCGGGCGCGCGCGTCCTCGACGGCGACGAGGTGGAGGGGGTGCTCTCGGGGTCGTTCTACACCCCGGCGTCTTCGCCCAGGCCCGCGAAGAAGAGCGATCGCCCCGAGGACAAGCCGCTCCACTACAAGGTCATCTGCATCTCGATGTACACGAACGACCTCGAGCGCCTCGACGGGATGGTCGAGGCCCTGAAGAAGCGCGGCCTCACGAAGGCCAACCGCAGCGCGCTCATCCGCGCCGCGCTCGAGCAGATCGATCTCGACAAGGTCCCGAAGGGGATGTGATCGCCGCGCGCCTCGCCGAGGCGCGCACGAGCGACGGCCCTACCGCCGAGGCGGCGGCATCCGCGGCACGCAGGCGGTGCCGTTCCACACCGGCGTCTCGGCGGGGCACTCGCAGCGAGCCTGCGGGGTGTTCCAGCCCGCGGGGCACGGGACGCACACGCCGTTCATGAGGCCCGGCCTCGTCAGCGGGCACATGCACCGGCCGGCGTTGCCGTTCCACGTGGTGCCGTTCGGGCAGGTCTCGCACTTGGCGCCGTTTCGGACGGGGCGCGTCGGAGGGCACACGCAGTCCTCCTCGTCGTCGCTCCAGGTCATCCCCGCCTTGCACGCCTCGCAGCGGCCGTCGTTGTCGACGGGCCGGTCTTTGGGGCAGCCGCACTCGAGGCGGTCGCTCCGCCAGACGCGGCCCGCGGGGCACGGCTGGCACTTGTCGTCGCTCTGCACCGGGCGGTGCGGCGGGCACACGCAGTCGCCGCGCTGCGTGTCCCACGTGAGGCCCGCGGGGCAGGCCTTGCAACGATCGCCGTCCTCGAGCGGCGCCCACGGCGGGCACACGCACTCGCGGAACGCCGCGCTCCAGACGCGTGGAGCCTTGCACGTCTCGCACTGCTCGCCGTTGTCGACCGGGCGCGCGGGCGGGCAGACGCAGTCCTCGTCGCGCGCGTCCCACACGCGCGGGGCCTTGCACGTCTCGCATTGATCCCCGTTCTGCACGGGGCGCGTCGGCGGGCACGTGCACTCCTGGCGTGGCCGGCTCCAGGTCTGGCCGGGAGGGCACCCGTCTTTGTCGACGCAGCGGCCCGACCCCTCCTCGACGTGGTACCCGGCCGCGCATTTCGGGGGCGCGGGCCGATCGGCTCGGCTCGGCGGCGACGCGAGGCCGATCGCGAGGATCGCGCCCGCGACGACCGAGACGGAGATCGCGGTGCGCGCGAGGCGGGGGCGCGAGGCGGGCGGCGGCGCGTCGTGCGGCATGGAGCCGAAGATACCGCGAAACCGCCGATCAGGGCACCGCGGACAGCTCGTCCCAGAACTCGGCGAGGTCGGCGGGCAGCGGCGCGACGACGGTGAGCGGCGCGCCCGTCATCGGGTGCGCGATCGACATCCGTGACGCGTGGAGCGCGTGGCGGGGCAGCTCGAGCCGTTCGAGGTCCTCGTCGGTGAGCTCACCGTCGGCGCCGCGCGCGAAGAGGGCGTCGTCGGGCCCGTAGAGCTTGTCGCCGACGATGGGTGCGCCGAGCGAGGCGAGGTGGAGCCGGATCTGGTGCTGGCGCCCGGTCTCGAGGTCGCACCGCACGAGCGCGTACTCCCCGCGCGGGCCGCGGCGCACCTCCTCCACCCGGAAGAAAGTTGCAGAATGCATCGAATCGGGGCCGTCGTCGAGGCACATCTTCACCCCCAAGCGGTTGCCCTCGTCGAGCTTCATCCGGCGCTCGTACCGGAACTCGAGCTCTCCCGCCGGGCCCCTCGGCACCCCCCAGGTGATGGCGACGTAGCCCTTCTCGACGCCCTCGCGGTCCTCGAGCTGCTTCTTGAGCAGGCGATCCGCCTCCGGGCTCCGGGCGAGGAAGAGGACGCCGCTCGTCTCGCGGTCGATGCGGTGGCACAGCGTCAAGAACTCGTCCGGCCGCTCGTCCGAGAGCAGGCGGATGAGGGTGTTCCGGTAGTAGCGGGCGGTCGGGTGCACGGGGAGGTTCGCCGGCTTGTCGACGACGAGGAGGTGCATGTCCTCGTAGAGGACGCGGATGTCCCGCGACACCGGCGTCTCGTCCCACGGCGGCCGCCACAGGAGCACGCGCTGCTCCGCCCGGACCCGGTCGTTCGGCCGCAGCCGCCGCCCCGCCTCGTCGAAGGCGCTCGAGCGGATGATGACCTGGGCGCGGGTGCGCGACGTGCGCTTCATCTCGCCGCGCAGGAAGACGTCGAGGCGCATCCCCTCGTCCTCGGGAGCGACCCGGAAGACCGACAGCACCGACCCCTCCGGGACGTCCGCCGGCCGGGTGTAGCTTCCGTCCCTCGCGCGAAGTCGCGTCACCCGGGCCTGGTTACCACGAGGGTGGTGAGGACCGTCAAGGCAGCCGCCTCGCGTCGGCGACCACGCTGATCGTCCCTCCGCCGCGCAGCGCGCTGCCGTCGCCGGCGATGGTGACGGGCCCCGAGAGCGCGACGTGGGTCGCGGCGCCGGTGCGCTGCGACACGTGGACCTCGCCGCGCAGCTCCGCCGAGATGCCGAGCGGCGCCTGCGCCCCGCCGAGGGTCAGGACGACGTCGAAGATCCCGGCGTCGCCGGCGGTCCCCCGGAAGGTCGCGTCGCTGGAGGTGACCTCGGTCATGTTCGAGCCCTTCCCCGCGAGGTGCGCGAGCGCGCGAGCGACGGCGGGGACCGGCGTGCCCGGGCGAACGGGCTCGCTCGGCAGGGACTGCGTGAGCGCGTCGGGCTCGCCGAACGAGCGGAAGTGCTCGCGGACCTCGCGGGCCTCGTCCCCCGGCGCGCTCTTGCCGTCGGGGTCGTTCACCTCCACGGCGCCCTTCACCAACGAGAGCACGTAGGTCTTGCCGTGGATCGGCGACGGCGTGGGCGTGCCCTTCAGGCCCCCGTGCGACGTCGTCTTCTCCGCCCGCACGACGGTGACGCTCGCCCGCGTGGTCGTGCCCCCTTCGGTCGCGAGGACCTCAAGGGCGAACGTGACCTCGTCGTTCTGGGTGAGCTCGAGCCGGCCGCCGTTGCCGATCGCCGGGCTGCCGGCGTCGATGGACAAGGTGACCGACGTCGCGCTCGACTGCTCGTGGCGGTCCCCGACCCGGGGGGCGAGCTTGGTGAAGCGGCCGTCCGCGCCGGACGGGGCGGGGACGTCGGGGCGGACCGGCGCGGGCGCCTCCGCGATCGCCATCGGGACGACGGGCTCCGGCGGCCTGGCGCACCCGGCAGCCAGCGAGGCCGCCGCCGCGGCAGCCGCGCTCCATCGCCCGAAGACCGACGCCATCCTCCGAGAGTATCGCACCCCCGTGGCTCGACCCCAAACGGGCGAAAAAACACGGGGCGCGGTGTAGTTCGAGGTGTGCTAGACCACGGCCTGATGGACATCCTCATGCCGGTCACCGAGCTCGCGCCCTACGTCAAGGTGGGCGGGCTCTCCGACGTCGCCGCGGCCCTCCCGAAGACGCTGCGGGGCGCCGGGCACAAGGTCACCCTCGTCCTGCCGCGCTTCGCGGCGTTCGAGAGCTCGGGGCTGTCGGTGGCGCGGCGGCTGACGCCGCTCCCGGTGAAGCTCGGCGACGCGACCTACGACGTCGTGGTCTACGACGGGCGCCTGCCGTCCCAGGTCGACGTGGTGCTGGTCGACGTTCCGGGGCTCTTCGACCGCGCGGGCGTCTACGGCGAGCGCGGCGAGGACTACCCCGACAACGGGCACCGCTTCGCGCTGTTCTCCAAGGCGGTGGCCGAGCTCGTCCGCCAGCGCGCCGAGGCCGGCAACGCCGTCGACGTCGTCCACTGCCACGACTGGCCGACCGCGCTCGTCCCGCGCTTCCTCCGAGAGCTCGGGGTCTCGGTGCCCACCGTGCTCACGATCCACAACCTCGCGTACCAGGGCGTCTTCCCGAAGGAGACGCTGCCGTCGCTGGGGCTCTCGTGGGACGACTTCGTCGTCGACGGGGTGGAGTTCTACGGCGGGGTCAACCTCCTGAAGATGGGCGTCCTGACGGCGACGGCGCTCACCACCGTCAGCCCCACCTACGCTCGCGAGATCGTGACGCCCGAGCGCGGCGAGAAGCTCGACGGCGTGCTCGCCGCGCGGCGCGACCGCACGACCGGCATCCTGAACGGCGTCGACTACGCGGTGTGGAACCCGGCGACGGACTCGGTGCTCGCCGCGCGCTACGACGCCGAGGACCGCACGAACAAAGCCCGCTGCAAGGGCGCGCTCCAGAAGGAGCTCGGCCTCGGGCTCGATCTCCACGCGCCGATCGTCGCCTGCGTCGGGCGCATGGTCCCGCAGAAGGGGACCGACCTCGTCGCCGACGCGATCGGCCCGCTCCTGCGCGCGACCGACGCCCAGATCGTCGTCGCCGGCGACGGAGACCCCGCGCTCGTCCGCCGGATCGCGACGGAGGTCGAGCGATCGCGCGGCCGCGCGGTGTTCGTCCAGGCGGCGGCCGAGGCCGTCGTCCACCGGATCTTCGCCGGCGCCGACGTCACGCTCGTCCCCAGCCGGTACGAGCCGTGCGGCCTCGTCCAGATGTACGCCCAGCGCTACGGCGCGTTGCCGGTGGCGCGCGCCACCGGCGGCCTCGTGGACTCGATCGTCGACTGCGACGCCAAGCTCGAGACCGGCACCGGCTTCCTCTTCGAGGAGCCCACCGCCCAGGCGCTGGTCTCGGCCACCCTCCGGGCGATCGCGGCCCGCAACCACGAGCGCTACCCGGCGCTGGTGCGCCGCGTGATGCGGCTCGATCGCGGCTGGGAGCGAGCCGCTCGACTATACGAACAGGTATATCGCTCGGTCACCCGTCCGAGCTGACGCCGCGCGGGGCCACGCCCCGGCGCGCGAGGGATCGCCATGGACGCCGCCGACCCGCGCCTCAGCGAATACGACCGCGCCGCGCCGGATCTCGCGCGCGCGGCGGCGGCGCTCCACGAGGCGGTGGCGCGCCTCCTCGCGCTCCGGCCGGAGATCAAGGTCCATTCGATCACCATGCGGCAGAAGAGCCGCGGGAGCCTCGCGGGCAAGCTCGCGCTCCCCGACCGCAGCTACCCCGAGCTGTGGGACGTCACCGATCTCGTCGGGCTCCGCGTCATCACGTACTTCGAAGACGGCGTCGATCGCGTGGCCGAGGTGCTCGAGGGCGCGCTGCCGCTCGCGCTCGAGGACTCCGTCGACAAGCGCGGTCGGGGCGATCCTGGCGCGTTCGGGTACCGCTCGCTCCACTACGTCTGCCGGCTCGCCGACCTGCCGGGGGCGCCGCCGGGCCTCGCCGCCAACGCGCGCGGGGAGGTGCAGGTGCGCACGGTGCTCGAGCACGCGTGGGCGGAGATCGAGCACGACCTCGGCTACAAGGCGCGCGACGTCGTCCCCGCGCCGGTGCGCCGGCGGCTGAGCCGGCTCGCGGGCCTGCTCGAGCTCGCCGATCAAGAGTTCCTGGCGATCCGGACGAGCCTCGAGGACTACGCGGCCGCGCTCCCCGCGCGCATCGCCGCCGAGGGGGAGAGCGTGGCGGTCGACCGGGTGTCCTTGGGCCCGCTCCTCGCGTGCGAGGAGGTGCTGGAGGTCGACCGGGAGGTCGCCGTTCGGCTCGGGCTCGACCTCGGCGACGAGCCGTTCTTCCCCGAGTACCTCGCGCGGATGCTCCTCGCCGCCGGCGTCGACACGGTGGGCGCGGCCCGCCGCGGGGTCGCGGCCCGGCGGGACGCGATCGCGGCGATGGTCCTGCCGTATTTCTCGTTCACGTCGCGCGCGTGGCACCTCGCCCCCGAGAGGATGGGGCGGGTGTACCGCGGCTATTCGCTCTTCTTCCTCGCCCACGCCGAGCTCCTCGCGAGCTCGGCGCTGCGGATCGACAAAGTGGCGCGGCTCGCCCGCCTCTACCGCGAGCTCGACTATCCGGACGATGAGCGAGCGGCTCAGCGCGTGGCGAGCGCGCTCGTCGACGCGTTCTCGGCGGCGGCGTCGCCCCCGTCGGCTCCGCCCTCCGGCTGAGCCTTGGGCTCGGGGGAGGCGTCGGCGGCGGCGGGCGCGGCCGCCGAGGTCGCGGCGGGGCGGGAGGCGGCGACGATCCGCGCCGCGTGGGCGAGCCACGACGCGCGCAGCGCCACCCGCGGCGCGATCGCGATCTGGTGCGCGGCGAGGACGAGGGCGAGGCTCGCGCCCGGTCGCCCGCCGAGCCTCGAGGCGACGATCGCGGCGAGGACGACCGGCACGACGCCGAGCGCGGCCCTGGCCGACCACCCTGCGATCGCGGCGCCGGGCCGCTTCGCGAAGGCGCGGAGCCCGAGCCGGAGCCCGTCGCGGGCGCGCCCCGGCGTCACCACCACCCCCACCCGCGCGAGGTCGAGCGCCACCGACGTGGTGAGCGCGAGGAGGACGAACGGGACGACGACGGCGATCGCCCAGCGGTCCGCCCTCGCGTCGATCGACGTCTGGAGGAGGTGGGCGTGCAGCTTGCCGGCGAGGCCCATCCCCAACGCGAGGAGCGCTCCGCCGAAGAGGGCGCCCAGGGCCTGCACGCCGAGCAGCGGAAACAGGCGCGCCGCGCCGCGCCCGAGCGCGTCGCGGCCCGACAGCGGCAGCTCGTCCTCGCGCTCGAGGGCGAGGGCGGCCACGAGCGCCCCGAGGCGGACGTGACCCAGGACGACGGCGATGGCGAGGACCCACGTGCTCGAGGCGACGAGCGCGCGGGTCGTGCCCTCGGAGCGCATGAAGAGCTCGGCGATCTCGAGCCCGTCGGGAGAGAACAGGGGGAGATCGCCGTCGGGGTGGGCGCCGTAGACGCCGCGGATCGACGCGTAGAAGGGGTGCGCGAGCGCGACCGCGAACGTGGCCTCGAACAGCCACGCGAAGGCGACGGCGAGCGGGTGCTTGCGCGCGCGGATCGCGGACGCGGGGCGGAGGCGCAGGGCGCTCACGGCAGCGCGACCTCGAGGGCGAGCTGCCCGAAGTAGACCGCGCGCTCCATGATCCGCGGGGCGCCGGCGCGCGCGCCGGTGGCGAACATGTTGTTGGTCGAGTCCTGATCCACGAGCACCTTGTGCTCGGGGTCGACGACGACGAACGCGAGCGGCGAGGTGCCCTCGTACGGCAGCCGCGTCGTGTCGCCGACGCCGTCCCACGAGCGGGTCGTGCGGGTCCCGTCTTCGGCGACGAAGAGGACGTCGACCGGGTACGAGAGCGTGCCCCGGCGCGACACGACGGCGTAGCCGGTGTAGCGGCCCTCGGCGCCGCTCGTCGCGGCGACGGTCTCGCGCTTGCCGCCGCGGTCGAAGAGGCCCGCGGGCTCGCGGGGCTTGCGCGAGACCGCCTCGACCGCGACGTAGTCGACCCACCCCTTGTCGAAGAGCGCGACCTTCGCCGCGGTCGCGGCGCGCGGATCGACGACGTCCCGCAGAATCGCGAGCAGATCCGCGGGTCCCGGGTGGCGGTAGCGAAAGGTGCGCGCGTACGTACCCATCGCGCGGTCCATCGCGGGCTTGCCCCACACCCGCGCCGTCGTCTCGAGCACGGTGGCGGTGCGCCCGTAGACGAGGCCGCCGTAGTCCTGCCCGAGCACGAAGTCGCCGGCCCGCCGCGCGACCGGCTCGTCGTGGACGAAGCGACGGCTCGACACCGCCTGGGCGACGTGATCCCCGACGCCCAACGACAGGAGGGACGAGGCCGACCCCGGGCCCAGCCACGCGCGGAGGCACTCGGCCTCCGCGTAGCTGTTCAGCCCCTCGTCGAGGAAGGGCCAGCGCTCCTCGTTGGTGGCGACGAGCCCGTAGAAATACTGGTGGCCGAACTCGTGGATGGTGACGAGCTCGGGCTGGCGGAACCCCTCGGGCATCCACCACGGCCCGCCGGTGGTGATGAGGGTGGGGTACTCCATCCCCCCGGCCTCGCGCGCGGTGTCGGGCGGGTGCACGAGCGTGAGCACCGAATAGGGATAGCGCCCGTAGCGCTCGCGGAAGTGGGGGAGGGCGAAGCGCATGGCGGCGAGCTCGCGCTCGGCCACCGCGGCGTACGCCGGGTGGTGGAGGATGCGGACGTCGACGCCGTCGATGCGCTCGGTGCGCTCCACCGCCTCGTCCCACGCCATCCACGCGAAGTCGTGCACGTCGCTCTGCACGTGGCGCTGGATCGCCCGCCCGCCCTCGGCGCGTCGCTCGACGACCGGCCCCGTCGCCGCGACGAGGAAGCCCGCGGGCACGTCGAGGGTGACGTCGTACGTCCCGAAGTCGGAGTAGAACTCCGAGAGGTGGTGGAACGGGAAGTGGGCGAGCTGCCCGTCCGGCTCGAGCTTCGCGACCTTGGGGAACCACTGCCCCACCATGTGGAACGAGCGGTCGTACCCGGTGCGCTCGACCACGCTCGGGAGCTTCACGTCCCAGGCGAGCTCGAGCGTGATCGTCTGGCCAGGGGCGACCGGACTCGGCAGCGGCGCGCGGGCGTCGGTCTCGTCGGGATCGCCGGGGCGCGACCGCTCGAGCCGCGGGAGGAGATCGGCGTCGGCCTCGCGCTTCCACACGAGGCGGCGGAGGTCGATCGCACCCCAATCGCGCACCGCGGCTCCCCCGCGGAAGCGCCCGATCGGCTGGCGCTGCCACACGCTCGACTCGTTCTTGAACGCGTTCATGTAGAGGTGGAGCCACAGCTCGCTCACCGGCGCCGCGCTCGCGTTCGTCCAGCGGATGGTGCCTTCACCGTGGACGGTGTGCGCGACGGGGTCGAGCGTCGCCCGCAGCGTGTAGTCCACGACGCGCTCGGCGTGGGCCGCCATCGCGGCGTCGGTCGAGGCGCGCGCGATCGACGTGTCCTCCGGCGGCAGCGACGGCGCGCCAGCGGGCGCGCGATCGTCGGCGAGCGCGACGGACGCGAGGGCGAGGGCGAGGGCCACCGCGCGCTTCTTCATCGGGGTCCGACTCTACCATCCCCGGCGCCCGTCGGGGCCGCGCGCGCGCGGCCCGCGGACGGGGCCGTCAGAACAGGGAGAGCTGCCCCCGCGGCCTCGCGAACGTCGTCTCGCCGACGTCGACGTAGCTCGCCTCGCCGTGGCGCAGGCCGTGCCGCTCCGCCGCGCGCGCGAAGAGCGCCTCGATCGCGCGGGCGTAGGGCCCCGAGCCCGCCTGGCGAGCCCCGAAGCGTGCGTCATACAGCTTTCCGTCGAAGACGTCGCGGAGACGGGCGAGGACGCGATCGGCCCGGAGCGGCAGCGCCTCCCGCAGCCGCGCCTCGAAGACCTCGCGCACGGGGCCCGGGAGGCGCAACACGACGTAGAACGCGAACGACGCGCCGGCGTCGGCGGCGCGTCGGAGCACGTCGGGGATGCCGTCGTCGCTCAACCCCGGCACGACCGGCGAGACGCTGACCCCCACCGGCACCCCCGCGGCCGCGAGCCGCTCGATCGTCCTCAGCCGGCGGGCCGGGGTCGTCACGAAGGGCTCGAGGGCGCGGGCGTGCTCCTCGCGGGCGAAGGGGATGCTCACCGCGACGCGGGCGCGCGCGCGCGTCGCGAGGTCGGCGAGCACGTCGACGTCCCGCTCGACGAGCGGGCTCTTGGTGATCACGGCCACCGGGTTCTTGTATTCTGCACACACCTCGAGGCACGCCCGGGTGAGGCCGAGGCGGGACTCGAGCGGTTGGTAGCAGTCGGTGACCCCGCTGAAGGCGACGAGCTCGCCGCGCCACCTCGGGGCGTCGAACGCCTCGCGCAAGAGGGCGGCGGCCTCGGGCTTGTAGACGATGCGCCGCTCGAAGTCCGTCCCCGCGCCGAGCGAGAGGTACTCGTGGCTCGGCCGCGCGTAGCAATACGCGCAGCCGTGGTAGCAGCCCCGGTACGGGTTCACGCTGTAGCGGAAGCCGACGTCGGGGCTGTCGTTTTCGGCGAGGATCGTGCGGCTGCGATCGGGGATCGTCTCGAGCTCCGCGGTCCTCGCCTCGCCGTCGTCGTAGGTGATCGCGTGGCGCTCCCAGCGCTGCACCGGGTTCTGGAGGACGAGCTTCGCCACCGCGCCAGCATAGCTGAACGGACGTGCAGCTCAAAGTGTTGGCCCACCGGGGCGCTCCTCGGTACGAAAAACGGCGTGATCTCTCTGGTTCGCCCGCACCTCTGCCTCGCTCCCCTCGTCGCCGCGGCGGCGCTGGGCCTCGCCGCCGACGCGTCCGCCGCCCCGCCCAAGCGCGCGCCGGCGAAGCCTGCCGCCGCGGCCAAGCCGTGGGCCTTCTCGCCCATCCCGTCGGCGCCGCCGGTGCTCCTCCCGGTCGACCTCCGAGCGCGCGCGGCCGCGCCCGAGGCGGGGCGCGCGCGCTCGATCACCGCCCGGCTCCGCCAAGGCGATCCGGCGAGCGAGCGGACGATCACCCTCTCGCTCGGCCCCGTCGTCGGCGACGTGCCCCAGCACGCGTTCCTCGAGGTCGCGGGCGGGCCTCGGGGCCCGCAGACGACGCCGATCCCGGTGAGCGAGCCCGCGGCCGCGGTCCTCGCGAGCCTCGAGCTCGTCGACCTCGACTTCGACGGGTGGCTCGACGTCCGCGTCCTTCGCGAGCGCGGCGCCAAGTGGGCGACCCACACCGCGCGCCTCTTCGACGCGCGGTCGCAGCGCCTCGTCGACGGCGAGATCCCGCGCAAGCTCGCGGGCCTGCCGAACGTCGAGGTCGACCCGGAGGCGCGGCTCCTCGTGTCGCGCACCCTCGGCCCCGCCGATCCGTCCTTCGCGGCCTACCGCCCCGAGGGCGGGGACCTCGCGCTCGTGCGCTCCTGCGTCTTCAAGACCGAGCTCGGGGTCGCGGCGCGCGGCACGCTGGTGGTCGTCGAGGGCGGCCGCGAGCGCCGGTTCGCCGGCGTCGAGCTCCCCAAGGGCTTCCCCGAGCGGTGCGATCTCGGGGCGCGCTGAGCGCGGCCCGCGGCGCGCCGAGCTCGCGCCGCGCGTTCGCTACGCGGCCTGCCCGCTGCGGTGGCGCCGCGCGCGCATGTTGAGGAGCTCCACCACGAAGGCGAACGCCATCGCCGCGTAGATGTACCCCTTGCTCACGTGCGTCCCCATCCCCTCGGCGACGAGCATCACGCCGATGAGCACGAGGAAGGCGAGCGCGAGCACCTGGACGGTGGGGTTCGCGTCCACGAAGCGCGACACCTTCCCCGCGAACAGCGCCATGAACGCGACCGCGGCCAGCATCGCCACGACCATGATCCACAGCTCCTGCGCCATCCCGATCGCCGAGATGACCGAGTCGAGCGAAAAAACGAGATCGAGCACGACGATCTGAGCGAGGGCTCCGGCGAACGAGCTCGGCTTCGGGGCCTGGCTCTCGCGCTCGGCGCGGTCGGGGCTCGTCTTCTTGTGGATCTCGTGGACGCTCTTGCCGACGAGGAAGACGCCGCCGAGGAGGAGGACGAGATCCCGCCCGGTGACGGCGTCGACCTGGTGGCTCTCGACCCACCCTTCGGGGACCCAGCCGATCGACGACCAGTGGAACAGCGGCGTCGAAAGCCCCATCACGACCCGGATGCCGAGGAGCAGGCCGAGCCGCGCCACCAGCGCGAGCCCGAGCCCGATCGCGCGGGCGCGCCCTTGCTGGGCCGCGGGCAGCCCCGACACGACGATCGAGAGGAAGATGATGTTGTCGATGCCGAGGATGATCTCCATCACGACGAGCGCGAGGAGCGGGGCGACGTAGCTCACGGGACCGGTTCCTAGTCACCGTCCATCCGGCGAGCAAGGACGGCCGTCGCACGTTGCCACACGCGCCGCAAAACCCGCCGCCGACGAATCGCGAAAACGCGGCGAAATCCACGGATCTGCGGCGGCACGGGCCCTGCAAAACGGTGGAGCGGAGGTGCGACATGGCGATGAAATCGTGGACGCTGGACTGGCAAGACGAAGAGGAAATCACGCACCCGGGTCAGCGCGCGCCGCTCGGCGCGAGCGTGCTCGTGGTGGAGAACGACCCGTCGGCGCCGGTGGAGAGCCGGCTCGAGGGCGACGGCTACCAGGTGCACGTGGCGGCCTCGGCGAGGGATCTCTTGGCGACGCTCGAGTCGATCCGCCGCGACGCCTTCCCCTGCGAGTCGCTCGACCTCGTGGTGATGGACCATCCGATCGGGCGCTCGTCGGGCCTCGACGTCGTCCGCGCGATGCGCGCGAGCGGGTGGGACGTCCCCGTGATCCTCCTCGTCGAGGCGTCGAGCCTCGAGCTGCGCCGCGAGGCCGCGTCGCTGGGGGTCACGGTCGTCTGTCGGCCCTTCGATCTGGACGACCTGTCGCACGTCGCGATCGCGTCGCTCGTCCTCGGCGGGGTCGACGAGGTCGCCTGATCAGCGGCACTCGGAGAACGTGTGCGGAGGGACGTGGGGCGCGTTCTCCCACCGGATGGTCACGCGGTAGCAGCTCGGCGGCGCGCTCTTGCGCGTGACGACGCCGAGGGTGACCACGGAGGCGAACCCGGCGACCACGAGCGAGGCGACGCCGAAGGCGGCCCGGCGGCGGGTGCCGCGCGCGCTCCGCATCATCGCCGCGATCTCGCTCCGCTCGGCGGCCACGTACTCCGACTCTTCGGGGAGGGTGCGGTAGGGCATTCCCCTTGGACACTCGAGGCGTCGGATGGTTCCCGGCCGAGCGCGAGGGTCGTGGGCGAACCCGGCGTCGGCGCGAGCGACGCGCGCGATCAGAGCGCGTCGGCGAGCTGGCGGTCCGCGAGCTCCTTGGCCTCGCGGGCCCGGTCCATCTCCTCGCGGGCGGCGCTCGGTCGCGGCTTGCCGGCGGGCGCCGCGGGCTTCCTCGCGACGGCGGGCTGGGCGCTCGGCGCGCGCGGCGCCTTCGGCGCGGCGGCGATCGCCGGCGGGTGCGCGGGGCGCGGCGCGGCGGGGGCCGCGGCCGCGGGAGGCGGAGCGGCGGGAGGTGGAGCGGCCGGGGCGCGGAGGTCGGGGCTCGGGACGATCGCCGAGCCGGTCGACACGCCCGCCACCGACGGGACCTCGGGCGTGTCTGCCGCCGCCGGCACCACGAGCGGGTCTCGGGCCAGCGCCGCCGGGGAGGGCGCGGTCGCGGTCGGCAACGCCGCGAGCTCGGGCGCGTCCGGGGCCGCGGCCGCGCGCGCGTCGACCGCACCGTGCGCCCCGCGCAAGACGATGAGGAGCGCCGCGAACGCGGTGAGCAGCGCGATCGCCGCGATGCCCGCGCCGAGGGCGAGGGTCGCGCGGGCGCCCGTCGAGCCGACCCCGCTCTGGGTGAGCACCGCCGCCGGAGGGTCGAACCCCGCGAACGACCCCGGGGTCGAGATCGACGACATCGCCGGGATCGAGGGCGTGCTCGCGCGCGGCGTCACCATCGGCGCGAGGGACGCCGGGGCCACGGCGACCCCCGAAGGCGGGGTGAACGAGAGCGCGGGAGTCGACGAGGGAGGCAGGGGGACCGATCGAACCGACGTGCTCCCGAGCCCCGGCATGGACAGCGCACGCTCGCGCGACGACGAGAGGAGCGCCGAGCGCGACGGCAGGACACGGGTCATCTCGTCGTCGTCCGCGCACACCGGCGGCCGCGGACGCGTGCTCACCGCGGCAGCGGGGGCGGACGTGCGCTCGGTTCCGTCGGGGTGGCTCTCGCGCTTGGTGAAAGGGAGCATGCGGCCTCCGCACCCACGCAATGCGAAGCGCGGGCCAACGTCGCAGTCGCGACCCGCTCGAGAAATCCCTGGGAGAAGCGCACGCTGACGGAGCGCGCTCCCCGTCGATTCCATTCGCGGCGGAAAATTATGGTCCGCGGCGATCCATCAGGGGAAATGTGTGCGAGCGCCCGATCCGATCACGCTCGGTCGCTTGGCTAGAGGGCGCGGAAGAAGTCCCAGATCGCCGTCGGCGCGGAGCTCCACACCGAGTGACCGATGCCGGGGATGGCGCACCAGATCTCCGAGCGCGCGCAGCCGTTGTAGGCGACGCACGGCGCGGGGCTCACGCCGGCCGTCCCGGCGGCGCACGCGTTCGCGGCTCGCCAGTAGTCGCGCGACGTCACGCCCTCCGAGAGCGGGACGTTCGAGTCGGGGTTGCCGTGGAGCTGCATCGCCGCGACCGGCGGCGACGGGCACACGGTCTTTCCCGCCGCGTCGTACTCCGAGGCGCGGGTGCCGTAGGGGCCCCCGCCCGAGTGGCTGGCGATGCCGGTGAGGGTCACCGAGGTGCGGCACGCGGCCTGGTTGACGAAATACGCGCCCTTGGAGAACCCCGCCAGGAACACGCGGCCGTCGCCGCAGTAGCTCGCGGTGAGCTCGGTCGCGAGCGCGTCGACGAACGCGACGTCTTTCATCAGCGCCGCGTAGTTGTCGATCTGCCACGTCCCGCCCTGGCCGTTCGGGTAGGCGACGATCGCCGCGCCGCCCGAGGCGCCTTCGATGTCGAACGAGGCGCGCACCCCGGCCCCGGAGCCCCCGTCGCCATGGAAAACGAGGATCACGGGGTAGCGCTGGCGTTGGTCGTACCCGGGCGGCAAGAAGAGCTGGTAGCCGCGGCTCGCGCCGCCGACGTCGAGCGTCTGCGCGCCCACGAAGCCGAGCCCGGGCGCCGCGATCCCGCACTCTTCGCCGACGGCGCCGTCGCCGCTCGCGCCGTCGCGGCCGCCGTCGCCGCCGACGCCGCTCGACGAGCCGCCGCCCGACGCTCCGGACGAAGACGCGGCCCCCGAGGACCCCGAGGCGCCGGAGCTCGTCGCGCCGGACGAGCTCCCTGCGCCCGGGTCGTCCGACGTGGGATCGTCTCCACACGCGAACAGGCTGCCGAGGACGAG
>JAEUKG010000021.1 GCA_016794325.1 Myxococcales bacterium
TCGGGCGCGAGGCCCCCTCGTTGCCGGCGGTCGCGCGCCGGGCCGCCGGCCACTTCGCCGAGCTCTTCGACGCCGAGGTGACCTTCGGCGAGGGAGTCCCCGAGGTGCCGGACGCTCCCGCCGCCGCGGGGCCGACTTGACGCCGCCGTCCTCCGACGACCGGCCGCTCTACGGCCGCGACGAGGACACGGAGCGGGTGCTCGTGGGCCTGGCGCGGCGCCGCTTGGTGACCATCACCGGCGCCCCCGGCATCGGCAAGACGCGCCTCGCGCGGCTCGTCGGGCGCCGGCTCGAGGGCCGGTCGCGGGTCGCGATCGCGTCGCTCGAAGCGGCCGAGACCGAGGTCGACTTCGGGGCGGCCGTCGCGCGCGCCGCGGGGGTCAAGCTCGCGCGCGGCATCGACCACGCCTCGGTGCTCGGGACGATCGGCCGCGGGCTCGAGCTCGCGGCGTCGCCCCTGCTCGTGCTCGACGGGGGCGAGCGCCTCACCGCGGCCGTCGCCCGCGCGGTGGAGACGTGGCTCGGGGCCGTCCCCGCGCTCCGCGTGCTCGTGGCGTCGCGCGAGCCGCTCGGCACCGACGGCGAGGTCGTCGTCACCCTCGAGCCGCTCGACGAGGCCTCGGCGTCCCGCCTGTTCCTGGAGCGCGCCGAGCTCCGCGGCCCCGACGCGGCGACGCTCGAGGTGGTGCGCGCGATCGTGCGCAAGCTCGACGGAGTCCCGCTCGCGGTCGAGGTCGCGGCGGCGCGCGCCGCCCACCTCTCGCCCCGCGATCTCTTGGATCGGCTGGAGAGCGGCGCCGCCGCGCTCCACACCGGGCCCGCGGCGCGGGGAGGCCTCGCGCGCGCGCTGGCGGCGTCGTGGGCGCTCCTCGGAGAGCGAGAGCGCGCGGCGCTGTCGGCGCTCGCGGTGTTCCGCGGCGGCGCGAGCCTCGCCGCCCTCGCGCGGGTGACCGGCGAGCCCGACGCGCTCGACGTCGCCGAGTCGCTCGTGGTGCGCTCGCTCGCTCGCCGCGTCGGCGGGGCGGCGGGGCGCGCTCGGCTCGGGACGTTCGAGGTCGTGCGCGCGTACGCCGAGGGCCGGCTCGAGCCCGCGGCCCGGGCCGCGATCGAGGACGCGCACGCCGAGTGTTTCCTCGCCCTCGCGGAGTCGCTGGCGTCGCGCGCCTACGGGCCGGGCGCCGAGGAGGCGCTCGCCGAGCTCACGTCCGAGGCGGCCAACGTCACCGTCGCGTTCTCACGGTCTCGCGCGGAGCGGCCGGCGCGCGCGGCGCGGCTGGCGATCGCGATGACGGACGCCGCGGTGGTCTCCGGCGGCGTGGATCTCCGCGGCCCGCTCTTCGTCGACGCGGTGGAGTGCGCCGAGCGCTGCGGGGACGAGGCGATCCTCGCGCGGGCGCTCACGTCGCGCGCCAAGGCGACCCTCGAGACCGGCAGCGTGGCCGAGGCGATCCCCGATCTCACCCGCGCGCGCGCGATCGCCCGCGGCGAGCTCGCGGCCGACGTCGACCGCAGCCTCGGGTGGGCGCTCCTCGGGGTCGGCCGGCTCGACGAGGCGCGCGCGTGCCTGTCGTCCGCCGCCGAGGTCCACGCCGCCGGCAAGACGGCCCGCGGCGAGGCCGACGCGCTCGCCGCCCTCGGCGTCCTCGAGCGGTTCCTCGGCGACACCGAGTCGTCGTGGTCGCACCTCTGCCGCGCCTTCGAGATCCACACCCGCGAGGGCGACGCGATCCGCCAGGCGAAGATCCTGTCGTTCGTCGATCTCGCCGGGCACGACAAGGAGCGCTTCTTCGCGCGGTTCCCCGCCGCGCGCGCCATCGCCGCCGTCGCCGAGGTCGAGGCCGAGGCGCTGCGCGACCGCCTCTCGGAGGCCGCGACGGGCCACGAGCGCGAGGGCCGCCGGTGGCGCGCCGCCATCGACGCCTACCGCCTCGGAGCCCTCGAGCACGAGCGCGGCGATCTCGACGCCGCGGCGAGCGCGCTCGCGCGCGCCGAGGCCGACTTCGAGGCCGCGGGGATGGACGGCGCGGCCGCGGTGTGCCGCGCCCACGCGGGCGCGGTGCTCGCCGATCGAGGCCTGCTCGCCGACGCCGAGGCCGCGATCGCGCGCGCGCGCCGCGAGGTCGCGCGCCTCGGCGAGACGACCGCGGTCGACATGGTGAGCGCGCTCGAGGCCTTCGTGGATCTCGAGAAGGCGCGGGTGTCTCCCGACGCGGCGCCCGCGCACCTCGCGCGGGCGCGCGAGCGCGCCGCCCTCGGTGCGTCGCGCCGCGCGCGGTTCGCCGACGTCGCGGTGGGGCCGCTCGTGACGCGCCGGCTCGCCGCGCTCGCCCCCGCGAGCCCCGCTCCTCCCGCGGCGAGCGGCCCCGCGCTCCGCGCGACCCAGGAGTGCCGCGAGGTCGCGCTCCCGAGCGGCGAGCGCGTGGATCTCGTCCGCCACGGCGCGCTCCGGCGCGTGCTCGAGGCGCTGGTCGCGCACCGCCTCGCGCGGCCGGGGCACGCCCTCGGCGTCCAGGAGGTCATCGCGCTCGGCTGGCCGGGCGAGAAGGTGCTGCACCAGGCGGCGACGCTGCGGGTCTACACCGCCGTCCGGCGGCTCCGGAAGCTCGGGCTCGCGTCGGAGCTCGTCACCCGCGACGACGGATACCTCCTCGACCCGGCCCTCCCGGTCGAGCGCGTCGAGAAGCTCTGAGGCCGCTCAGGCGGGCGGGCTCGGCGGCATGCTGCCGCGCGTGCGCTCGAGCATCCGCAGGTACATCTTCGCCTGCGAGTTGTCGCCGTCGAGCTCGAGCACCTGGTGCCACGCCGTCTCGGCGCCGGCCGCGTCGCCGAGCGCGAGCAGGGTCACGCCGAGCTGGATGCGCGCGGGCACGTAGTTCGGCCGGTGCTCCAGCGCGACGACGTAGCGCTCGCGGGCGGCCGCGAAGTCCTTGTTCTCGCGCAGGAGGTTGCCGAGCTTCGTCTGCAGGTCCGCGAAGTGCGGGCAGAGGGCGACGGCGCGCTCGTATTCGCGGACCGCCTCGAGGGGGAGCCCTGCGTCGGCGTACGCCTGCCCGACCTCGGCGTGCATGTTCGCGATCTTGCCGCGCGCGAAGGGATCGAGGCCCTGCGACGAGCCGCTCGGCGCGACCTTGATGCGCGAGTAGACCTCGCGCGCCTTCTCGTATTTGCCGCGGTCGTTGTACGTGACCGCGAGGTTCAGCGCGGCCTCGGTGTACGCGGGGTTCAGCTGGAGCGCGCGCTCGAAGTGCCGCTCCGCCTGGATGAAGTTGCCGCGCGAGTGCGCGATGACGCCGAGCATGTCGTGGACGTCCGCGTACCGGTCCTCGTCGTCGAGGACCTGCCGCAGCATCTGCTCCGCCTTGTCGAACTCCCGCTTGGCGTAGTGCTCGCGGCCCAGGAGGAGGAGTTGTTTGATCCGCTCGTTCACGACTCCTCGAAAGTACTCGGAAAGCGGGTGGGAGCGCAACGACCCCTCGGCTTGCGCACCCGCCGCCCGGAGGCTAATAGCCCCGGCACCGTGGAGACCGACCGAAATCGGCCGGAAACCGGCGAGCCCCAGCCCGAAACGGCGGAAAATCCGCCGCCGCCGGGCGATCGAGCCTCCGATCCGGCGCCCGCGGTGGCCTCCGCGCCTGAAACTTCAATACAATCGGGCACTCCCGAGGGGGCGCCCGCGGCCCCGGAGCTCGCCGACGGCGCCGCGGCCGCCATCGACGGCGCACCTGCGGATGTTGCGGGCCCCGATTCTTCGGGGGGCGAGGTGGCGTCGGAGGCTCCGGATCCGATCCTCGCGCCGCCCCCGGAGCCGATCGCGCCGGCTCGGCCCGACCGGCGCCCGCTCGCGCTGCCCATCCTCGCGGGCTCCCTCTTCGCGCTCACCACCCTGAGCGTCGCCCGCCCGCCGCCCCCGGCCGAGGTGACCGCGGCGCCGGTGCAGAGCGCCGCGCCCTCGCTCTCGTCGGCCACGCTCGCCGTCGATCCTCCGGCGACGGCCGAGGTCGCGGACGCGGGCCCGCCGTTTTCGCCGAAGTGGCGGGTGAGCGCGCTCAAGGACGACGCGACGATGGTCGTCACCGAGGTCGAGGTCGGCAAGCGCACCCTCGTCGCGGCGCTGCAGCACGCCCAGGTCTCGAAGGCGGAGGCCGCGCGCGTGGCCAAGGCGTTCGAGGAGGCCCACAAGGAGCGGGTCCGCGCGCGCGACGCGCTCACCGTCGCCCGCGTCAAAGACTCCGGGCACGTCGTCGCGGTCGAGATCGCGAGCTCGCCCTCGGACGTTTGGCAGGCACGCGAGGAGGGCGACAAGCTCGCGTTCCAGAAGCTCGAGCTCTCCGTCGAGCGCCGCGCGCTCAAGCTCGCGCTCGTCGTGAAGGACGACCTCGGGCAGGCGGCGCGCGACGCCGGCCTCGGCGACGAGTTCCTGCACGCGCTCGAGGACGCGCTCGACGGCCACGTCGATCTCGCCGAGGTCAAGCGCGGCGCCCGCGCGAAGGTCGTCGCGACCGAGGAGCGCATCGAGCGGACTTTCGTGCACTATCCCCGCATCGACGCCGCCGAGATCACGACCCGCGGCGGCAAGGCGGTGCGCGTCTACTCCTTCGAGCGCGAGGGCAAAGAGGGCGAGGGCAAGCGGCGCGAGCGCGGCGCCGCCACCTACGACGCGAAGGGGCAGCGCCCGTACCGCGGCAACTGGCGCTCGCCGGTGCCCTTCGCGCGCGTCACGTCGCGCTTCAACCCGCATCGCCTGCACCCCGTCCTCAAGGTCGTGATGCCGCACAACGGCGTCGACTTCGGCGCCGGCACCGGCACCCCCGTCTACGCGACCGCGCCCGGCACGGTGAAGAGCGTCGGCGACGGCGGGCCCTGCGGCAACATGGTGCAGATCGATCACGCCGGGGGCCTCACGACCGCGTATTGCCACCTCTCGCGCTTCGCCGCCGGGATCCACGCGGGCCAACACGTCGAGGCGCGCCAGCTCGTCGGCTACGTCGGTCAGACGGGCCGCGTCACCGGGCCGCACCTCCACTTCGCGGTGAAGCGCGGCGAGACGTTCATCGATCCGTTGGCGATGAAGCTCGACGGGGTGCGCACGCTGCCGGCGCGCGACCGCGCCGCGTTCCAGAAGCAGCGCGAGGCGCGCGACGCCGAGCTCGACGCCATCAGCTTCACCGGCGGCGCGGTCGAGGTCGACGGCGGCGGCGACGACGAGGTCTTCTCCGACGTCGTGGAGGACGACGGCGGCGCGAAGCCCTGATCCACCTCGTGTAGGGAGACCTCGGCGCACCTCGCACCTCCGCGGCCGGGGTGGCGCGGAGCGCGGACTGCGCTTATCCCTAACAGGCATGTCCGACGACAACGTGAACGGCGCGGGCCCCTCCCGCGAGCAGGCACCCTCCCCGAGCCCCGAGCCCGCCCCGCCGGCGGAGGAGGCCAAGGCTGCCGCGCCCGAGCAGCCCGCGCAGGCGGCGCCCGAGCCCGACAAGGCGGCCCCCGGCGCCGCGCTCGAGCAGCCGCAGGTCGTCTACTGCCGCGACCGGGCCCGCTCGATCGTCCACAAATACGCGCTCTTCGGCACCGCCTTCGCGGCCCTGCCGATCCCCATCGCCACGAGCCCGGCCCTCACCGCGCTCGAGACCCACCTCATCTACTGGATCGGCCGGATCTACGACGACGCGCCCTCGCACGGCGAGACCCTGATGATCGCGTCCGGCCTCGAGATGGCGAGCGTGGGCCTCCGCACCGTCGCTCGCGAGGCGGCGGGCCTCGTCCCCGTCATCGGCTGGGGCATCAAGGCGGCGATCGCAGGCGCGTCGATCGAGGCCCTCGGCGCGCTCATCATTCGCCATTTCGAGCAGAAGCACCCGAACAAGGTCGTCAAGGCCGGGACCTGATCGCCGCGCGCCCCGGCGCCCGCGCCCGCACCCGCGCGTTTTCGGCGCGCGTTTCGCCGCATTTTTCACCGCGACGCGCCCAAAACGCTCTAGGGTAGGGGCCTGAACGGACGTTAGGGGATGGCCAAGCTCACCCAGGCGGCGAAAGTGGGGGCCTTCGTCATCGCGATGAGCGGTGCGGGGTACCTCGTCTACCGAACGGTGAGCAAGGAGGTGGGCAGCTCCGGCGGCTACACCGTCCACGGCTACCTCGACGACGCCTCCGGCCTCGCGCCCCACTCGCGCGTCCTCATGGCCGGCATCCCGGTCGGATCGATCGAGAAGATCTCGCTCGAGAACGGCAAGGCGCGGCTCGACATCAAGGTGTCGAAGGACATCACG
This sequence comes from Myxococcales bacterium, assembly GCA_016794325.1. GTDB lineage: Bacteria > Myxococcota_A > Polyangia > Polyangiales > Polyangiaceae > SXNL01. Next base: position 6,270 of record JAEUKG010000021.1, read on the forward strand.
CTCAACCAGAGCGCGAAGATGGGCA
>JAEUKG010000028.1 GCA_016794325.1 Myxococcales bacterium
ACGACGGCGCCGAACGTCGGGTCTCCCGAGTCGCCCTTCTCGCCGGCGGCACCCGCCGGACCCTGCGCACCATCGGAGCCGCAGGCCGCGACCGCGGCGAGCAGCGAAGCGAGTCCAACCCAAGCCAACGTCTTCATGAATGAAGGCTCCTTCCAAGGACGCCACGCACCCACGCGGCGTGAGACGCCCTCTTCCCAGGTTGCGGGCTCGCGCGCAAGCGCTTGCGGGCCGAAAAGGTACGTCGGAGTAGGATGGTTCCCTTCGTAGCCATACAACAGCGCCGTCTATTGACATGGCCGGTGGCTCGACTAGTTTCCCGCGCCCATTCCACACGCGCCCCTTTGCGCAAACCTGCCGTCCGGTGCGGACGCCTCGTCGACGACGAGCGCCGCTGGCGGTGGGAGGGGTGCGGAGGCTCAACCGAAAGGAACCGCGCAATGACCCAGACCGAGACCATGAGCGCCCAGGGAGTGCCGCAGCTTCGCGGCGACTTCCCGCTCCCCCTGAAGTCCCTCCTCGACGCCGGCGTCCACTTCGGCCACCAGACCAAGCGCTGGAACCCGAAGATGCGCACGTACATCTACGGCGCGCGCAACGGCATCCACATCATCGACCTCGACCAGACGGCGCGCCTCTTCGCGCGCGCGTTCCACTTCGTCCAAGAGACGGTGGCGCGCGGCGGGCACGTGCTCATGGTCGGCACCAAGCGCCAGGCGCAGGAGATCGTGCAGGAGGAGGCGCTCCGCTGCGGCGCGTCCTTCGTCGTCAACCGCTGGCTCGGCGGCACGCTCACGAACTTCCGCACCATCAAGGGCGGCCTCGAGCGCATGCGCACCCTCGAGCGGATGAAGGAGGACGGCACCTACCTCCAGCTCCCGAAGAAGGAAGTGTCGCGCCTCGAGAAGGAGCGCGAGCGTCTCGACAAGTACCTCGGCGGCCTCCGCGGCATGTCGTCGCTCCCGAGCGCGGTCTTCATCATCGACCCCGCCATGGAGACGATCGCGGTGCAGGAGGCGCAGAAGCTGTCGATCCCGATCATCGCGATCACCGACACCAACTGCGATCCCGACCAGGTCGACCACGTGATCCCCGGCAACGACGACGCGATCCGGTCGATCAAGCTCATCACGAGCCGCCTCGCCGACGCGGTGGCCGAGGGCATGCAGCGCCGCAAGGACCACGCCCCCGAGGGCGGCGGCCGTGGCGGCGATCGCGGCCCGCAGGCCGACGTCTACACGCGCGCCTCGCGCAACAAGCCCGAAGCGCCCGAAGGCCAGCCGAGCTGAGCCGAGCCAACAAGGAGACACCGTCATCATGACCGACATCACTCCTGCTCGCATCAAGGAGCTCCGTGAGCGCACCCAGGCCGGGATGAGCGATTGCAAGACCGCGCTCGTCGAGGCCGGCGGCGACATCGACAAGGCCGTCGAGATCATCCTCAAGAAGGGGATCGTGAAGGCCGCGTCGCGCGCGGGCAAGGTCGCCACCGAGGGCGAGGTCCGCACCTGGGTGAGCGCCGACAAGAAGAAGGGCGTCATCGTCGAGGTCAACTGCCAGACCGACTTCGTCGCCCGCGGCGACGACTTCCGCGGCTTCGTCACCAAGGTGACGGAGGTCGCGGTCGCGTCGAAGAAGGGCGAAGAGCTCGGCGGCAAGACCTACCCCGGCACGAGCGACACCATCGACACCGTGCGCCAGCAGATGGTCGCCAAGACGGGCGAGAACACGGTCATCCGCCGCTGGGACGCGCTCGACGCGTCGAGCGACGGGTGCATCGTGCACGCGTACGTCCACATGGGCGGCAAGCTCGCGGTGCTCATCGAGGCCGCGGCGCCCAGCGCCGACGCGTCGAAGAACGCCGACTTCACCGCCTTCGTCGAGAACTGCGCGATGCAGATCGCGGCGATGAGCCCGATCGTGGTGAAGAAGGAAGAGATCACCGAGTCGGAGATCGCCAAGCAGAAGGAGATCTTCCAGGCCCAGCTCAAGGAAGAGGGCAAGCCCGAGCAGGCTTGGCCGAAGATCATCGAGGGCAAGGTCGCCAAGTGGTTCACCGAGGTCACCCTCCTCGGCCAGGACAACGTCTGGGCGCCCGGCGAGGGCAGCATCGACAAGCTCCGCCAGGAGCTCGGCAAGAAGCTCGGCGGCGAGGTCCTGATCCACAAGTTCTTGCGGTTCGGCCTCGGCGAGGGCATCGAGAAGAAGACCGACGATCTCGCGGCCGAGGTCGCGAAGATGACCGCCGGCTGACGCCGTCGGGAACGAGACGCGCGGAGGCCGGCGCACCCAAGGGGGCGCCGGCCTTCGGCTTTTTGTCGTCTTTCTGCCGGCGCCGATGGAACTAACGGGGCCGTCGCTCGTCGAAGAGCACGCGGGGCGCCCTTCGCCGCGCCCGGCACCGGAGGAATCCCATGCGAAGCCTTGTCTTGGGGGCGGCGTCGCTCCTTCTCGTCGGCTGCGGAGCGCAGGTCACGACCACCCACGTGAAGAGCGAGACCCAGCTCGGTCGCGTCGTCGTTTATCGCAACGGTGTCGCGTACTTCGAGCGCTACGCCGAGGTCTCGGGCGACACCCTGAAGGTCGCCGTCCCGTCCGACAAGGTCGACGACTTCCTGAAGTCGCTCACGGTCGTCGACGCGCGGACCGGGAAGCCCACGCCGGTCGCGTACCCGAGCTCGCCGACGAGCGGCACGATCGACATGAAGATCCAGCTCGACGGCCCGGCGCCGCACAAGCTGCGCCTGTCGTACGTGACCGAGGCCCCGTCGTGGAAGCCCACCTACCGCGCGGTGGTCCGCCCCGACGGCAAGGTCGACCTCCAGGCGTGGGCGATCGTCGACAACACCTCCGGCGAAGACTGGACGAACGTGAAGCTCGGCGTGGGGTCGAGCTCCGCGATGGCGTTCCGCTTCGACCTCCGGAGCTTGCGAATGGTCCAGCGCGAGACGCTGAAGACCGACAACCTCTTCGCGGTGGCGCCCCCCGTCGGCGGCGCGACCCACGGCGCGAACGTGCCGGGCCTCCAGGGGCAGGCGCGCGTGCTCGGGGAGATGACGGACGACGTCATCGCGAGGAACGAGGTCGTGACGCGCGACGCCGAGCGCAGGGTGCCGGCGACCGCGCAGCACCACACGCCCAAGACCGACTCCACCGGCACGGGCACGGTCTCGAAGGGGGGCCTCGCCGGAGCCGCCGCGGGGGCAGGAGGGGCCGCGTACGGTCGGGCCGCCGGCGCCGCGCAGCCGTCGACGAGCCCGCCGCCGCCCCCGGCCGATCCGTACCGGTCGCAGCTCGACTCCCTCGCGCGACAGTCGAACGCCGCGCAAAACAGCACGATCGTCATCGAGGGCTTCGCCTCGAACGCGGACAAGGACAAGATGAGCGCGTCGCTCGATCGCGCGAACCGCGTGCGCGAGCAGCTCCTCCGGCAGGGCGCCGATCCGAGCAAGGTCGTCGCGGTCGGCAAGGGTGAGGAGGCGCAGCGCCCCACCGGCGGCGTGCGCATCGTCGATCAGCCCCTCGCGCTCGCGCCGGAGATCGCCAGCGCTCAGCCGCAAGGGGCGAAGGGCGCGGCGCCGTCGTCGGGCGAGCCGGTGGGCACGAGCCACTTCGAGTCCGGCACGCCGATGACGGTGGGCAAGGGGACGAGCGCGATGGTGTCGATGCTCGCGGGCGCCACCGAGGGCGAGGTGGTCTACCTCTACGATCCCGAGACCGCGCGCGGCAACGGCCAGTTCCCGTTCAAGGCGCTGCGCTTCCGCAACCCGACCGACTCGGTGCTCGAGAGCGGGCCGGTCTCGGTGTTCGGCGAGGGGCGCTTCGTCGGCGAGGGGCTCGCCGAGCCGATCCCGTCGCGCGCGGTGGCGTTCGTCCCGTTCGCGCTCGATCGGCAGGTCATGGTGGAGCGCAAGGACATCGAGCGCGACGAGGTGGCGCGCGTGCTCACCGTGTCGCGCGGCGTGTTCCACACCGAGGTCAAGCACACGAAGCGCTCGACGTTCACGCTCTACAACCGGATGAACGACAAGGCGACGGTCTACGTGCGCCACACCGTGGCCCCGGGGTATTCGCTCGGCGAGGCGCCGCCGAGCCCCGAGAAGCTCGGCGCGGCGAACCTCTTCAAGGTGGAGCTCAAGGCCGGCGAGAAGCGGGAGATCACGATCGAGGAGCACACCCCGGTCTTCAAGACGACCGACATCCGCACGCCGCAGGGCCTCGAGCAGATCAAGGTGTACGTCTCGCAGGCGGCGAACAAGGGGCCGCTCGCCGACCGGCTCGCCGAGATCGTCAAGCTCAACACCGACATGGTGAAGATCGACGAGGAGATCGCGACCCGGCGCGAGCAGATGCAGGAGTACCGTGCCCGGATGGACGAGCTCCACGCGCAGATCGTGACCCTGCGCGCCGTGAAGACCGCCGGCCCCCTCCTCGGCCACCTCGAGAAGAAGATGCAGGAGGTCAGCGAGCGGCTCTCGAAGGCGACGATCGACGTGGTCGCCCTCGAGGAGAAGAAGATGGTCGCGCGGGTCCGGCTGCAGGACGCGGTCGCCGAGCTGTCGCTCGCCGGAGAGAAGGCCGAGAAGGCCGAGAAGAAATAGCGCGAGGCCGCGCGCGATTGCGCGCAACGCGGAGGGGGCCGCGGTCGATGGCGCGGGATGAGCCAGAAAACCCTGTCCCTCTCCCGCGCCGCCGCCCTCGTCACCCTCGCCGCCCTCGTCGGGTGCACCTCCTCCGCCTCCGAGGACGCGCGGCCCGCCTTCGGCCCGGGCGGCAAGCCCGGTCCGACCCAGGAGGCGGCGGAGCAGAACTCGAAGCCGCCGGTCCCGGGGGCTCCCCTCGAGGGCGTCTTCGTCTCGAGCTCGCGCGGCGTCTCCGGCGCCGACGGGTCGATGCAGCGCCCGTTCAAGACCCTCGGTGAGGGCATCCAGCACGCGCAGGCGGTGGGCAAGCGCGTCATCGCCTGCGCCGAGACGTACCCCGAGCAGCTCACCCTCCAGAGCGGAGTATCCGTGTACGGATACTTTTCGTGCGACGCCGGCGTGTTCGTCATGAGCGCCGACAAGCGCGCGCGCGTCGAGGCGCCGGTCAGCCCGGCGCTCGTCGCCGAGGCGGTCACGTTGCCGACGCGGCTCGAGGGCTTCGACGTCGTCGCGCCCGACGGGACCGACGCGTCGCCGAGCTCGATCGCCGCGCGCGTCGCGGCCTCCCGCGGCCTGGTCCTCGGCAAGAGCTCCCTCCGCGCCGGCGCCGGCAAGGACGGTGAGGACGGCGTGGATCCGGCGCAGACCGCCCCTGCAGGCGCGGACGGAGCGGCTGGCCTCGACGCCGGCCAATGCCCATCGCCGGCCTTCAACTGCTTCCGGATCGGCGGCCTGAACGCCGCGCCGGGTGGCGCTGGCGCGTCGGCGACGGCATGCGGAGCCGGGATCCGCGGCGGCGCGGGGGGCCTGGGAGGTGCGGGCGCAACCCGCAG
>JAEUKG010000035.1 GCA_016794325.1 Myxococcales bacterium
GCGGGCGCGACCGCGCTCGACGCCGCGCGCGCGAGGTCCGCGAGCTCGTGATCGACCCCGCCGTCGAGGGCGTCGCGCAGCCGCTCGGACTCGCGGATCTCGTCCTCCGAGGCGGGGGCCTCGGGGTCGAGAGGACTCGGGAGCTTCCGATCAACCATCGCCCGGCTTCTCCTGACTGGACTCTAGCGCCTTCTTGAGGGCGGTGATGGCGCGGTGCAAGAGCACGTCGAACGTCGGCGCGGTCACGCCCATCTCCCGCGCCACGTCCTCGCGGGGCCGCTCCTCCAGCACGCGCAGCCGGATGGCCTGGGCGTAGCGGGGGTTGATGGCGGCGAGCGCCGCCTCGAGCTTCTTGCGGACGACCTCGCGGTCGCGGCGCTCGCTGACGGTCACGTCGACCGGGGTGCCGGTCTCGGCGAGGTCGACCTCGCGCTCCACGTCCTCGGCCTCCCACACGAGCAACCGCTTGCGCGCGCGCAGGTGGTCGAGGGCGACCCGCAGCGCGACGGTGCGCAGCCACGGATAGAAGCCGACGTTCTGCCACGTGAACTGGCCGATCTTGGCGCAGACCTTGGCGTAGGTCTCGCCGAGGGCGTCCTTGGCCGCGGCCTCGGAGCCGAGGCGGGGCAGGAGCACCGCGCGGTAGAGCGTCGGGCCGTGCTTGGAGAGGAGCTCGCCGAGCGCCTTCTTGTCGCCGGCCTGCGCGCGCGTCACGAGGGCGCGGTCCTCGTCGACCTCTTCGGCGCGTCGCTCGTCCTCCGCCACGGCGCGCAGCATAGACCAGGCCCGGCGGTGGACGCCCGAAAGCGGCGCCGCGAAGGCGAAGGGCGGGTCGAGGGGCAGCGCGGCGACGGTCACGCAGCCTGAACGGGCGAGCGTGCACGGGCTTACAGGTGGAACGCCGCGGCCCCTCGATGTACCGTGCCGCCATGCGAAAGCCCCTCTTCGCCGCGGTCGCGGCGGCGGTCCTCGCGTCGGCTGGCGTCGCGTCCGCCACCGCCTCGGTCACCATCCCGTTCGAAAAGACCAAACTTTCCAACGGGATGACGGTGATCTTGCACGAGGATCACTCCGTTCCGGTCGTGGTGGTCAACGTATCCTACAATGTAGGCTCACGTTTCGAGGCGCCGAAGCGGACCGGCTTCGCCCACCTGTTCGAGCACTTGATGTTCATGGGCACCCGCCGCGCGCCCACCAAGATGTTCGACGCCTGGATGGAGGCGGCCGGGGGCTGGAACAACGCGTGGACCAGCGAGGACCGCACCGACTACTACGACGTCGGGCCGTCGACCTCCCTCGACCTCCTCCTCTGGTTGGAGGCCGACCGCCTCCGCGACCTCGGGCCGCTCATGACGCTCGACAAGCTCAACGCGCAGCGCGAGGTCGTGCGCAACGAGCGCCGCCAGACGAGCGAGAACACGCCGTACGGCAAGGTCGAGCTCGTCCTCCCGGAGCTCCTCTACCCGGCGGGCCACCCCTACCATCACCCCGTCATCGGATCGCACGAGGATCTCGAGGCGGCCACCGTCGCCGACGTGGTGGGGTTCTTCGACCAGTTCTACGATCCGGGCAACGCGTCGATCGTGGTCGCCGGCGACTTCGACAAGAAGAAGGGGCTCGACCGCGTCCGCGCGCTCTTCGAGCCCATCCCGACGCGTGCAAAATACAAAGATCCGGGCGCCCCCGGGTTCGACGACAAGGTCACGACGCTGAAGGGCGTCGTGCGCAAGACGATCCAGGACGACGTCGAGCTCGCCAAGGTCGTGATGGCGTGGCAGACGCCGAAGCGCTTCGGCGCCGGCGACGCCGAGCTCGACGTCGTGTCGTCGGTGCTCACGTCGGGCAAGGCGAGCCGCCTCTACCAGGCGCTCGTCTACGACCAGAAGATCGCGCAGTCGGTCGAGGCCTCGCAGCAGTCGGGCGCCCTCGGCTCGCGCTTCGTGATCGGCGTGCTCGCGAAGCCGGGCGTGCCCCTCGAGAAGATCGAGAAGGCGGTCGACGCCGAGCTCGTGAAGATCGCCGAAAAGGGCATCACCGAGGACGAGCTCCTCCGCGCGAAGAACGGCATCGAGAGCGCGTTCGTCACTCGCCTCCAGACCGTGCGCGAGCGGGCGAGCCTGCTCAACATGTACGAGGCCGAGGTGAAGAACCCGGGCTACGCCGACCAGGATCTCCTGCGTTACACGAGCGCGACGCGCGAGCGGGTGCGCGAGACGTCGGCGAAGTACCTCGCGCCGAACGCGCGCGTCATCCTCCACGTGCAGCCCGCCGCGAAGAAGGGGGGCGACCAGTGAAGCCGCGCCTCGCGCTCGCCGCGCTGCTGCCGCTCCTCCTCGCCGCCTGCGGGCCCGCCGCGGAGGAGACCCCCGTCGTCCGCGCGGTGGCGCCGCCGCCGCCGCCGCCGCCCCCGCCGCCCCCACCGCCCCCGCCCGCGGACCCGCTCGGCGACAAGCCGGCCGTCGCCGAGGCGCCGCTCTACGTGGCCCCGGTGCCCGAGGTCCACAAACACGCGTCGGGCCTCGACGTGTGGCTGGTGCCCCGCCACGAGCTCCCGATCGTGTCGCTGATCCTGGTCGTCCCGTTCGGGGCGTCGAGCGATCCGAAGGGGAAGGAGGGCCTCGCGTTCGCCTCCTTCGGGATGCTCGACGAGGGAGCGGGCAAGCGCGGCGCCATCGAGCTGTCGC
>JAEUKG010000050.1 GCA_016794325.1 Myxococcales bacterium
GCGCCGAGGTGGCCGTCGCCCCGGGCGCCCCTCCGCGAGAGTTGGCGATGCCGAGGCGCCCCGCCGCTCGGGTCGACGCGGCGACGGCGACGGCGACGGCCCCGCGGGATCTTCTCCCCGACGCGACGGCCGGGCTCTACCGCGAGATCCGCGAAGTGCGCGGCGCCCGTGACGGCGTCGCGCCGGCGGGCGCCGTGCCCCTCGGCGAGATCACGTCGCCCGACGAGCCGTTCGTGGCGGCGGGCGCGAGCGCGAACATGCACGAGCAAGGGCGCGACGACGAGGAGCGCTCGCGAGGCGAGGCGACCGACCCCACCGCCATCGTCGAGGGTCGCGGAGAGAGCCGACACCACGTCGGCGCGACGGGGCACGCCGCGTCGCGAGAGCTCCACCGCCACGTCGACCACGCGCAGGGGGCGGCGGAGGTCCGCGACGCGCGTGAGCTCGAGAGCGCGAAGATCGAGCTCTCGCGAGGCGGCGCCGCGCGCGGGACGCTCGACCTCCCCGACACCGGCCGCGTCGAGGTCATGGCGACGCGCCACGAGGGCAACCTCGAGGTGCGCGTCGACGCTCAGCGCGAGGCGGTGGCGCAGGTGCTCGCGGCGGAGGCGCCCCGTCTCTCGGCCGAGCTCTCGACCGCCGGCATCGACGCGCGCGTCCTCGTCGGCGAAGGCGGAGCCGGCGCGCAGTCGCGGCACCAGGGCGACACGCCTCGCGACCCCGGCGACGCGCCGCGGGACGACGGCGCCGCGCAGCCTCGCATGCATCCTGCATCCAATCGACGCAACCGCTTCGTTCTCTGAGGGCACCCCCATGGTCGACTCGATCTCCCCGCTCGGCACCGCAACCACGCCCGCCGCTTCGAACCCGTCGAAGCCGATGGACCGCGAGGCCTTCCTCAAGCTGCTGGTGGCCCAGATCTCGCACCAGGATCCGACGCAGCCCATGGAAGGCACCGAGTTCGTCGCTCAGCTGTCTCAGTTCGCCGTCGTCGAGCAGGCGATCGCCCAGTCGACTCGGCTCGAGAACGTCTCGCTCCAGCTCCGCGGAATCGCGAACAACGACGCGGCGGCGATGGTCGGGAAGAGCGTCCTCCTCCGCTCGGGCGGGCTCACCTTCGACGGCCAGCACTCGGTCTCGTCGTCGGTCAACCTCAAGGAGGCGAGCACCGCGACCAAGGCTCGCATCGTCGACGCGACGGGCACCACCGTCAGGACTTTGGACCTGGGGCCGCGGCCGGCTGGCGCTCTCCCGGTCTCGTGGGACGGCAAGACCGACGCCGGGGGCACGGCCCCGGTCGGCAACTACCGGGTCGTCGTGGACGCGCACGACGCGGCAGGCAAACCCGTGGCGACGTCGAGCGACATGCGCGGCGTCGTCACGCGCGTCTCCTTCGACAAGGGCTATCCCGAGCTGCTTCTCGACACCGGCGCGACGGGACCGATCTCGGATCTCGTCGAAGTGCAGCAGGCGCCGCCGCCTCGCTGATCCAAGAGCTTCGTTTCCAAGAGGAGGATTTCATCATGAGCATTCTGAGGGCTATGTACGCCGGCGTCGCCGGCCTCGCCGCCGAGAGCGGCGCGCTGGGTGTCGTCGGCGACAACGTCGCCAACACCAGCACCGTCGGCTTCAAGCAGTCGCGCGCGATCTTCGCCGACATCCTCGGCGCGGCGGTCGGCTCCCGCGAAGCGGGGTCGGGCGTGCGCATGGTGCGGGCGCAGCAGCTCTTCGGCCAAGGGGCGATCGTCAACACCGGCCAGGCGACCGACGTGGCGCTCTCGGGTGACGGCTTCCTGGTCGCCTCCGGCGCCGTCGACGGCATCCAGGGCACCTTCTACACCCGCGCCGGCCAGCTCACGATGCGCACCGACGGGACGATCGTGAGCCCCGAGGGCCTCGCGGTCCAGGGGTACCCCGCCGACGGCAAAGGTGGCTACGCCTCGACGGTGGGCGACATCAAGCTCCCGAACGGATCGATCCCCCCGCGGCCCACGAGCACGCTGAAGGTGTCGGCCAACCTCGACGCCAACGCCACGACGCCCGCCGCCGCGTGGGATCCGCAGAACCCGAGCGCCACGTCCAACCTGTCGACCGCGGTTACGGTGTACGACTCGCTGGGCGCCTCGCACTCGCTCGAGCTCTACTTCCGCAAGACCGCTGCCGGCTCGTGGGAGTATCACGCGCTCGCGAAGGGCTCCGAGGTCACGGGCGGAACGCCGGGCACCAACGTCGAGGTCGCCACCGGCACCCTCACCTTCAGCGGGTCGGGCGCGCTCCAGGCCAACGCGCTCACCGCCGGCGGCACCGTCAGCTTCGCTGGCGCCACCGCGGCGCAGGCGATCGCGCTGGACTTCGGCAAGCCGACGAGCACGGGCGGCACCGGCACCGACGGCATCACCCAGTTCGGATCGCCGAGCAGCGTCCTCGCGCAGAGCCAAGACGGCTACAGCGCCGGCTCGCTCAGCGGCGTGAAGATCGACTCCGACGGCACCGTGAACGGCGTCTACACCAACGGCCAGACCCTGGCCGCGGGCAAGCTCGCCGTCGCCAAGTTCCGCTCGAACGACGGGCTCGGCCGGGCCGGGCACAACCTCTGGGTGGCCACCCGCGAGTCCGGAGACCCCGCCCTCGGCGGCGTCGGGACGGGCGGACGCGCGGCCCTCGTGTCGGGCTCACTCGAGCAGTCCAACGTCGATCTCACGACGCAGTTCGTCGAGCTCATCGCCCACCAGCGATCGTTCCAGGCGAACTCGAAGACGATCACGACCGCGGACCAGATGTTGCAAGAGCTCATGACGATCAAGCAGTGACGGAGGCCACCCCATGAGCGAAAAACCGCCCGCCGCAGGTGCGGCCAAGACCGACAAGCCCGACGACGCCGCGAAGCCGAAGAAGAAAGGGGCGATCTTCCAGGTCGTCGCCCTCCTCCTCCCCGCTCTGCTCGCGGCGGGCGCCGCCTACGGCGCCTCTCGCGTGACGATGGGGAAGGCCGCGGCGGCGCATGGAAATGGCCACGAGGCCGACGGTGACCACAAGGAGCACGAGAAGGAGAAAGAGAAGCCGAAATACGATCCGCGGCCCCCGGGGCCGACGGTCGCGCTCGAGCCTTTCTTGCTCACCCTGCCCGCCGCCGACAAGAAACCCCACGCCATGCGTTTGACGCTCGCCATCGAGTTTGACAGTCACACGAAGGAGGACGCCATCAAGGCGTTCACGCCGCGCATCCGGGACGCCGTGCTGACGTACCTGCGCAGCATGTCGTACGAGGAGATGGCGGATAGGGACAAGCAGGAGAAGGTGCGCAAGGAGATCCTCGAACGAATCCACGCCTCTGGCGCGCTCTCGGCCGAGCGGATCCTCGTCACCGACCTGGTGCTTCAGTGACCAACGCCACCGCGATGCTGCGGCTCACGCTCCAAGGGGAGCGCCCCAAGCGCGCGGTGGCGCGCCTCGCGCGCGCCGCCTCTGCCCTCGCGCGCTCGGCGGCGCGCGAGCTGCCGATGGTGCTCCGCAAGCGCGTGGTGCTCGGCGCCGGCGAA
>JAEUKG010000090.1 GCA_016794325.1 Myxococcales bacterium
GGCGTGAAGGTGAAGGTCAACCGCCTCCACGGCGGTCGGCCCTACCTCGCGCCCACCGATCACCCCGTGTTCGAGGTGGCGAAGCGCGCGTTCGCGAAGGCGTTCGGCCGGCCCACCGTGTTCATTCGCGAGGGCGGCTCCATCCCCTTCGTGCGGACGATCGCCGACGCGACCGGCAAGCCGTGCCTGCTCATGGGCTTCGGGCAACCCGACGAGAACGCGCACGCCCCCAACGAGTGGCTCGACCTCGAGAACTTCCACCTGGGCATCAAGAGCGCCGCGTACCTCTACGACGAGCTCTCCCGGCTGCCCCCGGGTTGAGGCGGCTCGCGGCGGTCGCGCAATAGGCGACTTTCGCTCGAAAATCGACTACATACGGGCGTGCCGATGGCGAAGGTCTCCAAGAAGAAGAAGAAGGTCCGCGAGCGAACGGAGCGGCGCTTCCTCGCCCAGAGCTCGCAGAACAAGATGATCGTCGCCGCGCTCGGCGCGGTCGGCTCGGCGGCGCTCGGCGCGGGCATCTACGGGCAGGTCTGGGGCCACTTCGAGCGAGCCGAGGGGCAGTGGGTCTCACCCGTCGTCGCGCTCGCCGCCGGCGGCGCGCTCGTGCTCGCGGTCGCGATCTGGCTCGGCACGAGCGCCGACCCCGCGGTGCGCGTCGGCGACGCCGGCGTCGCGCTCGAGAAGGGCGAGCTGCGGCGGATGCCGTGGTGGGCGATCTCGAGCCTCACGTGGGAGAGCGGCAACGCGGCCCTCGTCCTCGTCGGCAAAGACGAGAGCGGTCGCGACCTCACCTTCAAGGTGAGCGCGCGGTCGCATCCCCACGCCGCGGCGTGGCTGCTCAAAGAGGCGGATCTCCGCGCGACCGACGTCACCGAAGTGCCCGACGAGGCGCGCGCGCGCTTCGCCGAGCCCGACGCCCACGCGGGCACGGTCATCGCGCTCGAGCCGATGCAGGTCGTCGGCCGGCGCTGCGCCAAGTCCGGCAAGATGATCGCGTACGAGCCCGACGCGCGGATCTGCCCCCGCTGCGAGCGGGTGTACTTCAAGAACAAGGTGCCGAAGCGCTGCAAGTGCGGGCTCCCCATCGCTCATCTCCGCGACGCCATGCAGGGCGACGACCTCGAAGAGACGGCCGATGACGACTCCGGGTCGCACGAGGTCGCCGAGGCCAAGGAGGCCTGAGGTGGCGCGTCGCGCGCCCGCGTCCGCGCTCACGCTCGCGGCCCTGCTCGCGGTCGTCTTCGCGAGCGGGGGGGCGAGCGCGCACGATCACTGGCTCGCCCCCGATCACGCGCGCCTGGCCGCGCCCGGCGACGTCGCGGTGAAGCTCCTCTACGGCGAGCACCTCGCCGCCGAGGGCGAGCACGCGTTCGAGGCCAAGAAGCTCGCGCGCCTCACCCTCGTGGCGCCGAAGTGGGCCCGCGAGCTCCGTTCGCTCGGCCGCGAGGGGGGCAAGCCGCTCACCCGGTTCACCCTCGGCCGCCCCGGCGGCTACCTCGTCGTCGCCGATCGCACGACGCAATACCTCACCCACGACCCGGCGAAGTTCGACGAGTACCTCGAAGAGGAGAAGCTCGCCGACGTGATGGCCGACCGCATGAAGCGCGGCGAGCAGAAGAAGCAGGCTCGCGAGCGCTACACGCGCTACCTGAAGTCGCTCGTGGTGGTGGGCGAGGGTGGCGAGAGCGCCCACGGCCTCGTGCTGGGGCAGCGCCTCGAGATCGTGCTCGAGAGCGATCCGTCGAAGGTGCGCGTCGGCGAGTCGCTCGGGGTGCGGGTGCTCTTCGACGGCAAGCCGCTCGCGGGGGCCTCCGTGTCGGCCTACGCTCGCGACGAGCTCTCGAGCGCGGAGCTCGACGGGCGCACCAACGCCGAGGGTCGCGTCGAGCTCAAGGTGGCCCGCGCCGGCTCGTGGCTCGTGCGCCTCGTCACGATGCGCCGCTGCGAGGGCTGCGTCGACGCCGACTGGGAGAGCTTCTGGGCCAGCTACGCCTTCACCGTGCCCGCCCGATCGATGTAAATTACAAGCGGTTCAGCTCGAGCGCCGGCGTGTGCACGAAGTCGTTCGACTGCGCCGCCCGGTGGCAGTTGTTGCACGGGTTGCCGGCGGGGCCGCCGTAGCCGGCGTCGGCGGGCGGACCGATGCCGCGCCACTCGATGGTGACGACCCCGCTCGGGAAGAGCTGGAGGCCGAACCACTCCCAGTCGAGCGCGCCGAAGACGTTGAAGCTCGCGCCGCGCTTGGCGAGGGCGAAGATCTGCCACTGGTCGGGGGTGCCGTTCTGCACGGCCTTCACGATGAGCGTGCCGATCGGGAAGGTCGTGGAGCCCTTCGGCGGCATCTTGTTGATGTAGACCGAGCGCGGGCCGGCGATGTGGACGCCGTCGGTGACGATGCCCTCGCCGAGATCGAAGCGCGTCCACTTCCTGAAATCGGTGAAGTCGCTCGACGTGGCGATGAAGAGGTTCGACGCGGCGCCGTCGCGCGGGCCGAGCGCCGCGCCATCGGGGGCCGTCGTGGCCGCGCCATCGGCCGCCGCGGGGTCGATCTCCAGCGTGGCGTGGGGGCCGCCGAGGCACGCCCACGCGAGGAGCGCGGAGCTCGCGGCGGCGACGAGCAAGCGACGAGGGGTCATGAGCCCGCGCAGCATAGCGCACGGCCGGGCGCGTCCCCGAGCCGGCCCCCTGTCGGACGGCGGCGGCGACCCAAATGCCTTGTCCTTCCAGGTGGATAGGCCCGGCCCAAAAATTAGGCAGCATGCTGCCCAATTTCGCGGGAGGGTGATCGGCGGCGGGGAGGGCGTTGTTGACTTTCATTTTCAATAAGCTAAGGTTCTCCTCCGTGCGCTGGTTCGTGCTGCCCATCGTGTGTTCGGCCGCCGTCGGGCTCGCGCTCGCGTGCGAGTCGGACCCGCACGCGACCCTCGCGATCACGCCGACCCCCGACGCGGGGTCCGACGCGCCCGTCGTCGGCCCGAGCCAGCTCGATCTGCCCGACCAGCCGATCCTCGGGCTGCCTCGCGACCTCGTCGACCTCTTCGACGAGGGCGACAACCTCTTCGAGCTCCCCCTCCGCGACGGCGACGGCCTCGGCCCGCTGTACACGCAGCGGTCGTGCGCGTCGTGCCACACCGAGGGCGCCCGCGGGCCGGGCTTCGTGCAGAAGATGGTGGTCGTCGAGGCCGACGGGCTCACCCCGGCCGCCGACCAGAGCAAGCTGCCGTTCGGCTTCACCGTGCACCCGCTGGTCGCCGGCGGCGGAAAGACGCCGGTCCTGCCGCCGCCGAACGATCCGACGGTGAAGGTGACGACGCGCGTCGGCCCGCCGGTGATGGCGCGCGGCTACATGGAGGCCGTCGCCGACGCCGAGATCCTGCGCGTCGAGGCCGAGCAGCGCGCGCGCACCGACGGCATCCACGGCGTCGCCAACTGGGTGATCTACGGCTCCGAGACCACGGCCGACGCGCGCTTCCACGGGCTGAAGAAGGGCGATCGCGTGATCGGGCGCTTCGGCTTGAAGGCCCGGGTCCCCAGCCTCGACGACTTCACCGCCGACGCGCTCCAGGGCGACATGGGCATCACGAGCCCGCTCCGCCCCGCCGAGATCGCGAACCCCGACGGCCTCACCGACGACGCCAAGCCCGGCGTCGACGTTCCGATGTCGTCGGTGCACCTGCGCGCGATGTACCTGCGCCTCCTCGCCATCCCCCCGCGGCCGAAGCCCGACGCCGCTGCCGTCGCGCTCTTCGCCAAGTCGAAGTGCGACGTGTGCCACACCCCGTCGCTGCAGGCCCGCGCCGACTATCCCATCGCGGCTATCGCGGGGAAGCCGGCCCCGCTCTACACCGACATGCTGCTGCACGACATGGGCGACGCCCTCGCCGACAGCCTGCCCACGACCGACGGCTCGGCGACGTGGCGGCAGTGGCGCACCGCGCCGCTCGTGGGCCTGCGCTTCAACCGGACGTTCATGCACGACGGCCGGTCGAAGAGCGTGCGCGAGGCGATCCGCGCCCACGACGGCAGAGGCTCCGAAGCCGCGGAGTCCGTGCGGATCTACGACGCGCTATCCCCAGCCGATCAGAAGCTCGTCGACGACTTCGTCGCCGCCCTCTGACCCCTCGAGGAACGAAAAGACCATGAAGCACTCCTTGTTCGCGCTCGCGCTCGTCGTGGCCCTCGGCGCCGTGGCCGCTGGTTGCTCGTCGGACCCCGCCCCCGCGCCCGCCCCCACGCCGGGCCCGACCGCCAAGACCGACGAGCAGTACAAACAAGAGGTGACGACGCAGATGCACGGCACCCTGCTCACCGACCTCGACGCCCTCGTGAAGGCGAGCGAGGAGCTGCAGAAGGCGGCGCCGGCGACGACGGGGCGCGGCTGGGACAAGACCCAGGACGCGGCCGCGCTCGAGGCGATGCGCACCGCGTGGAAGAAGGCGCGCGTCGCCTACGAGCACGTGGAGGGCGCGATCGCCCCCCTCTTCCCCGACGTCGACTTCGTGATCGACGCTCGCTACGACGACTACCTCGCGGAGCTCGGTGACGCCGGCGACGCGAACCCCTTCGACGGCCAAGGCGTGACCGGGATGCACGCGATCGAGCGGATCATCTTCGCCGACACCGTGCCCGCCTACGTCGCCGACTTCGAGAAGACGCTGAAGGGCTACAAGCCCGCCGCCTTCCCGGCGACGCAGCAGGAGTCCGACGACTTCAAGAACAAGCTGTGCGCGCAGCTCGTGGCCGACACCAAGAAGCTGCGCGACCAGTGGCAGCCGCAGAAGATCGACCTCGGCGGCGCCTACCAGGGGCTCGTCGCGCTGATGAACGAGCAGCGCGAGAAGGTGACCAAGGCGTCGACCAACGAGGAGGAGTCGCGCTACGCCCAGCGCACCCTCGCCGACTTGAAGGCGAATCTCGAGGGGACGCGCGCCGTCTACAAGCTGTTCCAGCCGTGGATCGTCGCGCGGACCAAGGGCGACCTCGACGGCAAGGCCATCGACCAGAAGATCCAGGCCGGCTTCGCCGAGCTCGAGGCCGCGTACGCCGCCAACCCGGGCGACGGCATCCCCCAGCCGCCGGCCACCTGGAGCGCCGAGAAGCCGTCGGACGCGGACCTCCAGACCCCGTTCGGCAAGCTCTACACCAAGGTCAACGCGTCGGTGGACCCCAAGTCGGCCGACTCGGTGGTCGCCCAGATGAACAAGGCCGCGCGCCTGCTCGGCTTCGCCGAATTCGCCGAATGACGGGCCGCCACGCGAGCGCCGCCCTCGCGGCGCTCTCGCTCGCGGCGTGCGCGAGCGAGGCCCACGCCCCGGAGGTGGAGGTCGGCGCGCCGCCGGCGCCGTACCTGGCCTTCTCGGACGACTTTCGTGACTATGCTCGGTGGGATAGTCGCCGGATCGACGGCGCGGCCGAGGGGTCGCACCCGGCGGGCCCGCGGACGATCTACGTGAAGGCGCCGCGCGGCAAGGGCGGCGCCTACCCGGTGGGCGCGATCATCGTCAAAGAGATGAACACGGCGGACGGCAAGACCTTCGCGATGGTCAAGCGCGGCGCCGGCTTCAACGCGACCGGCGCCCGCGACTGGGAGTGGTTCGAGATCGTCAAGGGTGAGACCGGCGCCCCGGCCATCAAATGGCGCGGCGTCGGGCCCCCCGCGGGCGAGTCGTACGGCGGCGACGCCGCCGGCGGGTGCAACGCCTGCCACGCCGGCGCGGCCGCCCACGACTACGTGATGTCGCGCGAGCTCTGGTGATGCCGCGCGGCGCGTCGAGGGCTCGGGACCGCGCCTCGCCGCCGCCGCGGAGGGTTGGAGGCGGAGCGGCCCCCCTCATCCTCAGCCCGGCCGCGTGAGGCCGGCGCGGAACGCCCTGGCGCGCGCCCCGGGTAGGGCCTCCTCGATCGCCCGCTCCAACGCGGGCGCGTGGAACGAGTCGCCGCCCACGCGCTCCCAGAGCTTCGCGAAGGTCTTGTCGTACGCGGCGTGGAGGGGGGAGCCGTTCGCGTGGCGGAGCCCGCTCGCGAGCGCCACGAAGATCTGCCACGCGCCGCCCCACGAGGGGAGCTTGGTGGTGAGCGCCCTCGCCGCCTTCTCTCCCTCGGCGCCGAAGGCGAGCGACACGTCGGCGAGGAGCGCGACGATGCGCGTGCGGTACTCGACCATGTACGGCCTCGACGAGGAGCCAGCGTCCTTCATCGACGTGGCGCGCGCCTCGAGGACGTCGTACGCGGCCCCCCGCGCGATCTCGGTCCACGCCGCCAGGGCCTGGCGGGCCGGCAGGCTCCTCCACCCCTTCAGCACCTCGTCGGGTCGCGCGTGCCCGGAGCCCACCGCCGAGACCGCCCACCAGACGGGGACGGTCCGCTCTCCGACTTTGATGGTGACGTCGCTCGGGCCGGGGCGCGACCGGCCGAGGAAGCGCTCGAGGTGGTCGTCGCGGTCGAAGAGCCCGCGGTTGGCGAGATCGCGCGCGAGCTCCAGGTCGAGCAAGGCCTCGAGGACCGCGCGCTGATCCGCGGAGAGGTCGGAGGCGAGGAGCTTCGGGTAGAGGCGCCACGCCGCGAAGGCCTCGTCCCTCAGCGCGTCCGCGGCTCGGGCCGCGTCGCGGCGCTTCCCCGCCTTCGCGAGCGAGCGCACCGCGGCGATCGCGTCGGCCAGCGCCCTGCCCCCGGGCCGGGCCCCCTTCGTGGGCCGGGCCGCCTTCGCAGGCGCGAAGCTCAGGGCCTCGCCGAGCTTCAGCCTCTTCGCGCTCGCCTTCCAGGCGGCGGCGAGCGCCGCGCGGAGCTCCGCGTCGTCGGTGTGGAACGCGTGCTGCTCCGCGCCGCCGACGGGCTTGGTCTTCCCCGCCGGAAATAGCGCGGCGCTGCCGAACGACCAGACGTAGAGCTGGTACTTCACGGCCGTGCCGTCCACCACGTCGACGAGCTGGACGGAGGTCTCGGCGTCGTCGCCGTCGA
>JAEUKG010000094.1 GCA_016794325.1 Myxococcales bacterium
GATCGCGGAGGCCGCATACGCCTCGCCGGGATCGAGGACGGGCACGAGTCGGGGGTGGAGGCCCGCGAGCTGGGCGGCGCGCTCGACGCGGGCGACGTCGCCACGCCCGGCCAGCGCCCCGATGACGTTGAACGCCACTCCGCCGCCCGGGCGGAGCGCCCGGCGCACGTCGGCGAAGAACGCGCGCGTCGCGAGCGAGCCCGCGAGCTCCGAGCCGTCGTAGGCGTCGACCACGATCGCGTCCCACGCCTCACGGGGCGCGCTGCGCAAGAACGCGGCGCCGTCCTCGACGGTGACCGAGAGGCCCGGGATCGCTCCGAGCCCGAACCAGCGGCGCGCGAGGCCGACGACCCGCGGGTCGGACTCGACGGCGCACATGTCCGCTCCAGGATAAAGGCGCGCGAGCTGCCGCGCGACGACCCCGCCCCCGACGCCGACGAGCAAGAAGCGCCGCTGCCACGAGGCGCGCACCGCCGCGAGGTGCAGGAGATCCACGTAGAACCACCCCGACCGCTCCGGCTCGTCGAGCGCGGCGCGCGACCAGACGAGCTCCCCGCGCGCGTCATCGGCCACCATCTCTCGATAGCCGGCGCGATCGCGCACCGTGAGCGCCGGCGCGCGCGTGTGGTCGCGCTCGTGGACCACCTCTCGCCGGACGCGGTCGAGGAGCGCACGACCGAGGCCCACGCGCGGCATGGGCAGCGGGGCCCCCGGCCACGGCGTCCGAAACGACGCGCGCGCGAACGCGAGCGCGGGCAAGAGCTCCTCCACCTCCGCGCGCTCGCGGTCCGAGAACGAGCCGGAGCACCGGCCGAGCATGAGGCCGCCGATGGGCCGCCCTCGCACCGAGAGGAACCCGAGGAGCGAGCTCCGACCGCCCATCTTCGCCGCGAAATCCCGGTGGTAGCGCGACGCGCGCACCCGCCTCTCGCCCAGGACCTCCGTGTCGATCGCGACGCCGCGGCGCGCGAGCGCCGCCGCGCGCACGGGCGCGAGCTCGTCCGCGTAGTCGACGCGAGCGAGGGCAGCGTCGAGCCGCGCCGAGTCGATCGCGCGGGTGGTGGACGGCGCCCCCTTCGTGGCGAAGAACGCGGCGTCGTAGCCGATGGTCCGCGCGAGAGCGTCCAGGGTCTCGCGCTCGAAGGTCCGCTCGTCCGGCGCGTCGTTCGCGATCTCGAGGGGGTCGAAGGGCATGGTCTCGCGCGGACAAACGCGCCGCGGCGAAGTTCCCGAAGAGCGGCGTGCACTCGCCGGCCGCGCGCGCGAGGCCGGCGCTCGGGCGCGGCCCGGTCAGCGCTGGGCGTCGGGCGCGCCGGCGTCACGCTCCGGGGGAAAACACGCGGGCTCGAGCGGGCGGAGGGACGTCATCGTGGCCGCGCACCGATCGGGCGGGGCCGCGCGCGGTGTCTCCGCCCCGCCGCAGGCCGCGAACAGGACCGAAATCCCCACCGCCACGATCCGACGCCGCACTCGCATCCCCGCGGAGCCTAGCGGAAGGCTCGCCGCGCCGCGACTGGCCGCGCCCGAGCGCCGGCGACGCGCATCACGGCGGCGAAGCGACGCGGGGGCAGCGGACGCGCGGCGGCTCTGCGCACCTCTTGTCGGCTGGGCAGGTGTACTCGAGCCGACACCCGCCATCCTCTTCAGGATAGAAGCCATCGCCGTGGCCGAGCGTCCTCGCGCCGGTCTCGCCCTCCGGCAGGTCGAAGCCGACGAGCGCGAAGACGCGCGCCGCGGCGCCGACCTTGGCGCCGACGAACGCGGGGCTCGCCGCGCTCGCCTCCATGCAGCGGAGCGCCTCGTCGGCGAGCGGGCGCGGCTGGGGCGCGGGGGGGACGTGCACCTGGTGGGCGACGACCTTCGTCGCCTTGCCCGCCTCGTCGACGCGCCACTCGAGGTGCACCCAGTGCCCCTTCGAACCGGCCTTGGCGCGGCACCGGGCGAGCTCGCGCAGGACGCCGCTCGCCCCGCGCACGAACGCGGGGTCGATCGGCAATCGCTTCGGCGCCCGCTCGTTCGTGTCGAGGACCGTCACCTCGACGAGCGCGGGCAGCGGCAGCTCCTTGAGCCGCGGGTCGCCGACGGGCGCCGGCGACGCGGCGCTCCCCGAGGTCGAGGCCGCGGCCGACGACGCCGACGGAGGCGCCTGCGGAGCCTGGGGAGCGGGGGAAGAGCCGCCCCCGCACGCGGAGGCGATCGCCAAGGGCAGACCCAGCGCGAGGGCGCAGCGCACGTTCGTCATCGCGCGCCACCCTACCACGGCCACGCGCCCGAGCCGGGGCGCCCGGCCGCGCGCCGGACCATCCGGGGAGATTGTCAGGATCCTGACGAATCGGCGGCGCGGCCGCGCGCCACGGGGCTCACGCGCGCCCGAGCCGCTCGAGCGCGGCGGGCGGGAGCTCGAGGGCGGCTGCGCCGAGGTTCTCGCGGAGGTGCGCGACGCTCGACGTGCCCGGGATCGGCAGCACGTTCGGCGAGCGGGCGAGGAGCCACGCGAGCGCGACCTGCATGGGCGTGGCGCCGAGCTCGGCGGCGACCGACGAGAGCGCCTTCGTCTGGACCGGCGCGAACCCGCCGAGCGGGAAGAACGGCACGTACGCGATCCCGTGCGCCGCGAGGTGTTCGACGAGCGCGTCGTCGGCGCGGTGGGCCACGTTGTAGAGGTTCTGCACGCAGACGATCTCGGTGATCGAGCGCCCCTCCTCCACCTGCTTCGCCGTCACGTTGCTCAGGCCCACGTGGCGGATCTTCCCCACGCGCTGGAGCTCGGCGAGCGTGTCGAGCTGCTCCGCGAGCGAGCCCTCCGCCGGCTTCATCACGTCGAACATCGAGCGCAGGTTCACGACCTCGAGCACGTCGAGGCCGAGGTTCTCGAGGTTCGAGTGGACCTGCTCGCGGAGCTCCTTCGGGGAGTAGGCCGGGAGCCACGCGCCCCCGGGGCCGCGCCGCGCGCCGACCTTGGTGACGATCACGAGGTCCTTCGGGTACGGGTGCAGCGCCTCGCGCACGATGCGGTTCGCGACGTACGGGCCGTACGCGTCGCTCGTGTCGAGGTGATCGACGCCCTGCTCCACCGCCTCCCGGAGCACGGCGAGCGCGGCGGCGTGGTCCTTGGGAGGCCCGACGACGCCGGGGCCGGTGAGCTGCATCGCCCCGTACCCGAGGCGCTTCACGGTCCGATGACCCAACTTGAACGTTCCAGCTCGCGCGAGGTTCTTCATGGAGGGAGACCGTAGGCCAGGACGTCGTGTACGATAATCCCACTCAATCCAGACAGGCTGTACGGAATCCCGAACGATGGCACGCGACCCCACGAAAACCGCCGCGAGCGCGCTCCTCGACCCCGCCGTCGGCCTCGACGATCTGCGCGTCTTCGCCGCGGTCGCGCGCGCGGGAGGGTTCCGCGAGGCGAGCCGCGCCGGGGTCTCCAGCGCGTCGAGCGCGAGCGAGGCGGTGCGCCGGCTCGAGGCCGGGCTCGGAGTGCGCCTCCTCAACCGCACCACCCGCAGCGTGGCCCCCACCGAGGCCGGCGCGGCCCTCCTCGCGCGCCTCGATCCCGCGCTCGGGGAGATCGCCTCCGCGCTCGACGTGGTGAAGAGCGCGCGCGGCCGCCCCGCGGGGACGCTGCGCCTGAACGTCCCCACCGTCGCCGCGCGGCTGGTCTTGCCGACGATCGTCCCCGCGTTCCTCGCCGCGTACCCGGACATCCGCGTCGATGTCACGGCGAACGACGAGCTGGTCGACATCTTCGCCGCAGGCTGCGACGCGGGCATCCGCTACGAGGAGACGCTCGACAAGGACATGATCGCGGTCCCGATCGGCCCCCGCGAGCAGCGCTTCGCCCTCGCGGCCTCGCCCGACTACCTCGCGCGGCGCGGGCGCCCGCGCCACCCGCGGCAGCTCCTCGACCACGCGTGCCTGCGCGTCCGCTTCTCGGGCGGAGCGCCGGTCCCGTGGGAGCTCGCGAGGGATGGCGAGGTCCTCGTCGTCGAGGCGACCGGCCCGCTCGTGGGCAACATCGGCAGCGCGGTCGATCTCCTGATCGCCGCCGCCGTCGCGGGTGCGGGCATCGTCTATACGTTCGAGGATTGGCTGCGGCCCCACCTCGATCGCGGCGAGCTCGCGCCGGTCCTGCCGCGCTGGTGGCCCTCGTGCTCGGGCCCCTTCCTCTACTACCCGAGCCGCCGCCACATGCCGGCGCCGCTCCGCGCCTTCGTGGACTTCGTCCGCGCCACCGCCCCCCGCGCGGCCCGCGCGTGACCCGGGAGCCGTCGCTCGATACAGTGGCGCGCGCGCGACGACGCGCGGAGGTGACGATGCTCCAGGTCT
>JAEUKG010000129.1 GCA_016794325.1 Myxococcales bacterium
GCGAAGACCAGGAAATCCAGCGCGAGGTGGTACACATCCAGTCGTTCGTGGTCGAGCGCCTGCATCCACTCCCCATCGCCCGCTTTGCGCACCCTGTTGCCTCCCTCGGGCACGGGCACGGGCACGGGCACGGGCACGGGCACGGGCGAGAGGAGAGCCGGCGTTCAGGGACACGCCCTAGAGCGCGCGACGGACGAAGATGTCCTCGAGCGTCTCGCGGCGCGGGGTGATCGCGTCGACCTTGCAGCCCGCGGCGTAGGCCTTCTCGACCGCGGCCCGGACGTCGTCGTCCCCCTCGAGCTCGAAGTGGAGGCTCGCGCCGAGCCGCTGCACGTTGAGCGCGCTCGTGAGCGACTCCTCGAAGCCCTCGGGGGCGTCGCGGAGCGCGATCTCGAAGCGCCGCGCCCCGCCGTCGAGGAGCTCGCGGATCGTGCCCGACACCACGACCTCGCCTCGCCGCAGGATGCACACGCTGTCGCAGAGCATCTCGACGTCCGACAGGATGTGGCTCGAGAAGAAGACGGTCCGGCCGCGCTCGCGCTCGGCGACGATGAGGTCGCGCACCTCCTTGCGCCCGACCGGGTCGAGCCCGCTCATCGGCTCGTCGAGGATGAGCATCTCGGGGTCGTGGACCAGCGCCGCGGCGAGGCCCGTCCGCTGGAGCATGCCCTTCGACAGCGCCCGCACCGCGCGATCGGCGGCGTAGGCGATGCCGACGCGCTCGAGCACGTCGGCGGTGCGCTTCGCGAGGTCCTTGCCCCCGAGCCCGTTCAGTCGCCCGCAGAGATCCACGAACTCGCGGGGGGTGAGGTACGGGTACACGTACGGGTTCTCGGGCAAGAACCCCACCCGCCGCATCGCGTCCGGCGACGGCGCCGGCTCCTTGAAGAGCTTGGCGCTGCCGCCGGTCGGGGCGATGAGGCCGGTGAGCATCTTGATGGTGGTGGTCTTGCCGGCGCCGTTCGGCCCCAGGAAGCCGAAGATCTCGCCGCGGAGCACCTCGAACGACACCCCCCGCACGGCCTCGACCTTCTTGCCCGAGAACGGCTTCTTGAAGGTCTTGGCGAGCTTGTCGACCGACAGAACGACGTCCTTTTCCGCCATCGCGTCAGCTCTCCTCCGTCCGCTCGGCCTTGTCGGCGCGCTCCGCGCCACGGCCGGCTTCGCTGTACTCGTGGAGCTTGTATTGGATCTTGCGCGCCGAGATCCCGAGCACCACCGCCGCCTTCGACGTCGAGCCCCCGCACGCCTCGAGGGTCTTCAGGATCGCGAAGCGCTCGAGGTCGGCGATGGTCGACCCCGGCACGCGGGGCGGGCCGTCGGCCTCGGTCCGCGGCGCCACCACCGGCGGCAGGTGCTTCTTCTCGACGGTCGCGCCGTCGCAGAGCACGACCGCGCGCTCGACCACGTTCTCGAGCTCGCGCACGTTGCCCGGCCAGTCGTAGCCCGAGAGGAGGCGGAGGGCCTCGTCCGAGAAGCCCTCGATCGTCTTGCCGTTCTCCCCCGCGTAGCGGCCGAGGAAGAAGCTCGCGAGGGCGGGGACGTCGCCCTTGCGCTCGCGCAGCGGCGGCACCTCGATCGAGACGATGTTGAGGCGGTAGTAGAGGTCCTCGCGGAACGCGCCCTTCTTCACCTCCGCGGCGAGGTCGCGGTTCGTGGCGGCGATGATGCGCACGTCCACCTTCAAGGTCTCGTTGCCGCCGACGCGCTCGAACGCCTTCTCTTGCAGGAAGCGGAGGAGCTTCACCTGCGTGCCGGGCGGGATCTCGCCGATCTCGTCGAGGAACAGGGTGCCGCCGTCGGCCTGCTTGAAGCGGCCCTCGCGCCGGGCGACGGCGCCGGTGAAGGCCCCGCGCTCGTGGCCGAAGAGCTCGCTCTCGAGGAGCGACTCGGCGAGCGCGGCGCAGTGCAGGCGCACGAACGGCTTGTCGGAGCGCCCGGACGCCTGGGCCACCGCCTCGGCGATGAGCTCCTTGCCGGTGCCGCTCTCGCCGGTGATGAGCACGCCCGCCTTGCTCGGCCCCACCTGGGCGACGACGTCGAGCAGCGCCTTCATCTTCGGGTCGTCGGTGATGATGTGCTTGAAGGCGTTGCGATCGCGGAGGCGATCGCGGAGCTGCCGCGTCTCCTGGAGGAGGCGCGCCTTCTCCATCGCGCGCTCGATGACCGCCGACAGCGCGTCGAAGTCGAGCGGCTTGGTGAGGTAGTTGTCGGCGCCGAGCTTGATGGCGCTGACGGCGCTCGAGATCGTGCCGAACGCGGTCATGACGACGAAGACGGTGAGGGGAGCGGCGCTCTTCACCTTCTCCATGAGCGCGATGCCGTCGAGCCCGGGCATCTTCACGTCGGTGAGCACCACGTCGGGCGAGAACTCGTCGATCTTGGCGAGCGCCTTGAAGCCGTCGGCCGCGGTCTCGGTGGCGTAGCCCTCGTCGTGCAGGATCTCGGAGAGGGCTGCGCGCGCGTTGGCCTCGTCGTCGACGATGAGGATGCGGCCCCTGGACGCCATGGCCCTCGGTGGTAGCGCGGATGGTCGAAAAACCCAAGTCTGAAGCCGATCTAGACATGTTCACACCCGACCGAAAGGTGTTACAAATGGTGCCCCGCCATGAGACACCTGCACCTCCTGGTCGCCCCCGTGATCACCTCGGGCCTCCTCGCTGCCTGCCTCCTCGCCCCGCGCTCGGCGAGCGCCCAGACGGTCACCTTCGGCGGCTCGGGCGCCGCCTCGACGCAGAACGGCGCGTCGGGCAGCGCCACCGGCGCCGCGGCGGGAGCTCCGGCGGCCGCGCCTGCGCCCGCCCCCGACTCGCCCGAGGCCGAGTGGGCCGATCGCGATCGGAAGCTGAACGAGCCCCAGGTGCTCTCCGGAGGCGTCGGTCTCTTGCGCACGCAGCACGCGCAAGGCGGCGCCCCGGGGCAGTTCCGCATCCAGTTCATGACCGAGTGGTTCCGCGCAGGCTTCCTCTGCACCCCCGACATGCCGTGCAAGAACCCGCGCGGCCCGGGGCAGGTCACCGACGACACGATGAGCCACATCGGCGGGCACCTCGCGCTCAGCGCGACGGTGTGGAAGTACCTCGAGGCTTACCTCGGCACCGGCGCGTTCGCGAACTCGAGCGATCAGAACCGGCCGGGCCTCCTCCAGGTGCTCGGCGACAGCGTCCTCGGCCTGAAGGGCTTCGGCGCGGTCCACCCGGCGTTCCACCTCGGCGGCGCCGCCGAGCTCTGGCTCGTCAACGGCACCGGCTCGGTCGGCCTCGACGGCGGCGGCACGAGCGCGAAGTTCCGGGGCATCGCGACCGGCGACCTCCGCGGCCTGCAGAAGTCGATCCCCGCGCGCTTCAGCGCCAACGTCGGCTACACGCTCGACAACACCGGCGTCGTGGTCGAGGACGTCGAGAAGTCGCGCGGCACTCCGGTCACGCGCATCGAGCGCTTCGGCCTCGGCGTGAACCGCGTCGACCACCTCGACTGGTCGCTCGGCGCCGAGGCGTTCGTCGCCCAGGATCGCCTCCGCCCGTTCGTCGAGTACCAGATGCTCGTGCCCGTCAACCGCCAGGGCTACGAGTGCAAGCAGAACAACCCGAGCGCCGACAAGTGCCTCGCCAACGAGGCGATCGCGCCGAGCAAGCTCACCGTCGGCCTCCGCGGCTTCCCGTGGAAGCAGGGCTTCTCGCTCACCGCCGCGTTCGACATCGGCGTCACCGGGACCAAGACCTTCATCGAGGAGATGGCGCCGCAGGCCCCGTGGACGCTGTTCCTCGGCGCCGGCTGGGCGGTCGACACCGCGGAGCGCCCGCCGGTCGAGAAGACGAAGCTCGTCGAGAAGGTGGTCGAGGTCCGGCCGCCGCCGATGGGCCGCATCAAGGGCTTCGTCCACGAGGAGCAGAAGTCCGAGGGCGTGGGGAACGCGATCGTGTCGTGGGACAACCACGCCGAGCTGACCTCGCTCGCGACCGGCCCCGACGGTCGCTTCACCACCCAGGAGCTCGCGGAGGGCCCCTACGCCTTCACCGTGCGCGCCGAGGGCTTCAAGCCGGGCCAGTGCCAGACGACGCTCGTGAAGGGCTCGCCCGAGGTCCAGCTCGACTGCCCGCTCGTCGCGCTCCCGCGCGTCGGCAACCTCGTCGGGCACGTCAAGGACGCGGAGTCGCAAGGCCCGATCAGCGCGACGATCAAGATGACCGACGCCCAGAGCAAGCAGCTCTCGGGCACGGCCGACGCCCAGGGCAATTTCCGCTTCGAGCTCGTCTCGCCCGGCAGCGCGCAGATCACCGTCGAGGCCGAGGGCTACCTCACCCTCGTCCAGCCCGCCGACATCAAGGTCCGGCAGGACAACGTGGTGGATCTCCTCCTGCAGAAGCGCCCGAAGAACTCCCTGGTCACGGTCGGCAAGAACGAGATCACCATCAAGCAGCAGGTGCAGTTCGCGATCGACCAGGCGGTGATCCTGCCCGAGTCGAACCAGCTCCTCACCGAGGTCGCCGACGCGCTCATCCGCAACCCGCGCATCAAGCGCGTCGAGGTGCAGGGCCACACCGACAACACCGGCACCGCCGACCACAACATGAAGCTCTCGGACGATCGCGCCAACGCCGTCCGCAACTGGCTCACCTCCCACGGCGTCCCCGCCGATCGGCTCGTGGCCAAGGGCTTCGGTCAGACCAAGCCGCTCGTGCCCAACGTCACCGCGGCGAACAAGGCGCGCAACCGCCGCGTGCAGTTCATCATCCTCGATCAAGACGCGCCGCTCGACGCGCCGACCGCCAAGCCCGGGCCGGCGGCTCCCAAGAAGAAGTAGCGCGGGCTCAGGTCGAGGCGGGGACCGCCGTGGCGGGCCGCTGCTCCGGCGGCAGCGCGCCCACGAAGCGAGCGTGGAGCTCGGCGAGGTGATCGTCGAGCGACTCCTCCGTCCACCGATCGGTGGGCCTCGGGGGCACGAAGCTGATCGTCACGTCGGCGGGGCGGATGCGGAGCGAACCGCGCCGCCACACGTCTTGGAGGCCGGTCGTGACCATCGGGACGATGGGCAGCTTGGTCTCGAGGGCCATGTGGATGACTCCCTTCTTGAAGGGCAAGAGCCGGCCGTCGCGCGCGCGCGTGCCCTCGGGCAAGATGCACAGGTGGAGGCCCCGCTCACGGATGAAGCGCGCGGTGCGCCGCAGCGCCTCTTTGGCTCGGCTCGTTCGCCCGCGATCGACGAACACGTGCCCCGCGAGCCACCAGGCCTGCCCGTAGAAGGGGTAGAAGAAGACCTCCTTCTTCGCGACGCCCACCGTGCCTGCGGGCGTGAGCCAGATGGTGGTGAACGCGTCGAGGATCGAGGTGTGGTTGCAGGCGTAGATCGCGGGGCGCTCGGCGCTCACGTGCTCCGTGCCGAGGACGGTGACGCGGCACCCGCTGCACCACATCACCGAGCGCCCGATCCACGAGCCGAAGGTGTTCGTGACGCGGATCCGCGCGATGCGCGACGGGAGCAAGATCACGAGGATCGGCACCATCACGCTCACCAGCGCCGACACGCAGACGAAGCCGGCGGCGAGGCGGAGCGTGCTTTCGGCGAAGGCTTTCACGGGGTCTCGAGGGGAGCTCGTCGTCCAGGCCCGGCCGCTTCTTCGGGGGCCGGCCTGCGGCGCGCGCCGCTACTTGAGCGACGACTTCAGCTGCGCGTCCGCGAGCGCCTCCATCGGCGTCCGCGGGCGGCGAGGCTCCTCGGACTGAGGCTTCGGAGCCGGCGGCGGGGGAGGCGCGGGAGGCGCGGCGGCGGTCGCGGGCGTCGGCGCAGACTCTTGCGAGCCCGACAGCGCCGCGCCGAGCACGTCGGCCGGGGTCGACTCCTTGGCCGCGGGCGCCGCGCGCCGGAAGCGGCGGGCGGGTGACGCGGCGGGCGCGGCGGAAGCGGCGAGCGCGACCGAGCTCGCGGCGGCGGCCGGGTCGTCTACCACGAGCGCGTCGTCGAACGTCACCACCTGCGGGCGCTTCTGCACGCCCACCGCGACGGCGGGCTCGTGAGTCGGCGTCGCGGCGGGGGCGATCGCGGCCGCGGGCACCGGCGGATCGGCGGCGGTGGGGGCCGCGGCCGGAGCGGGCAGCGGCGCGCCCACGCGCGACAGGAGGAAGAAGACACCCGCGGCAGCCGCGGCGCCCACACCCATGAACGAGACGCCCCACGCGATCGTGGCCCCGACCCCGCGCCGAGGCGCGTGGGTGACCACCTCGACCGTGCGCTGGCTCGCCTGCGGCGGCGCGGCGCTCACCGCGACCGGCGGCGGAGGGGCCTCGCTCGGGCGGTGCGCCTCGACGGGCGTGAGGGGCCCGACCGAGCGGAACGGGGGCTGCGAGTCGACGCGGCGCGCGAACGGCGAAGCGGTGCTCGTCGGCTTCGGCCACGCCGAGTGCGCGGGGAGGCGAGGCGGCGGGAGCGTCGCGCGCGCGGGTCGCGCCGGGGGCGGCAGGCGGGTCGTCGAGTCGGGGGACGGCGAGGCCTCGACGGGGAACGCGAGCGTCGGCTTCGCGGCGAGGAAGCCCGGCCGGCGCACGCGCGGGATCGTGTTGTCGTCCGACGGATCGGCCACCGCGAGGATGTCCGCGTCGTCCAGCACGTGGGGGTCTCTACGGTTCGTTCCCATCCGGGCGGTGGCTCCACAGGGCAAAGAGCGCTGCCCGTGGTTTGGCGCACTCGAGCCCCCTTGTCGAGGCGAATCGCACTTGGTGGGTAACCAAGTGCGAAGGGCCACCCGGCGCACCGCAAGCACGGAAAATTGCAGCGATGCTGGACTGCCGGGGTGCGCTCTCGAACCCGGAAATTCGTTGGCTAGCCAAGGAGTTGGGGTGCGCCGCGGGGGACGAGGTTCCCCCGGCTCCGGCTCCGGCTCCGCGGCTCCAAGGCTCCGGGGCTCCGAGAATAGGCAGGCTGCCCAATTTCTGGGTGCGCACGAGGCCCTCCGGTCGGCCTCGTTGGCCTCGTCGGTCTCGTCCGCCCACGCTCTCGCACCCCGGACGAGACCGCACGTTCGTGCGGCCGCCAACCGACGCGTGACGGGTGTACCTTGAGCTTGGCTCAGAGCCTCACGCCCGGTCTCGGGCGGGCGCAGCCCTCGCCGCGCGGCGAGCTTGCTTCCAGCGGAGGAACGCGATGACGAAGAAGGGTTTGGTGCTGGCGACGTTCGGGGTGGTGATCGCGGTCTCGGCGTGCGGCGGCCCGCCAGACCCTCAACCGCCGCCGCGACCGCCGACGCCCAAGGTCGTCGGGGTGAGCAACTCGCCGTACGTCGTCGACTGGGAGCACACGAACCGAGGACGCCTCGAGACCGCCATGCGCGACGGGCTCGTCGTCGTGAAGTTCACCGGCGAGACGTTCGAGCTCATGCGCGACTGCCGGCTCGAGGGCAACTACGCGTTCCGCGGGATGGTGACGAAGCAGGACGTGAAGTCGTGGGGGAGCGCCGACGTCATCAAGGCGAACCTCCCGCTCGGCGGGCTCGGCATCGCGGCCGACATCGGCGGCGAGCTCGGCCGGTCGTCGACGCTCGAGGTCGCCGAGGTGATCATCGGCGAATACCGCACCACGCGGCACCAAGCGCAGCCCGGCGATCTCGTCGGCGCCTGCGCGGGCGCGACGCACTTCGTGCAAGGCGCCGTCGTCGGCGCGTTCGCCGTCGACACCGGGCAAGTGGGCAAGGCCCGCATGGCGGCCGAGGTCTTCGGCTTCGGCGGGCAGGCCGGGGGCGTGCGCAACAACAAGGTCCACAAGGTCGACGGCGACTTCCAGACCTGCCTGAAGGCGGACCCGGATCTGCGGCAGCCGCCGTCGCAGTGCAAGGCGCTCATCCAGCTCGAGCTCGCCCGCCTCGGCGAGACCGCGCAGAAGACCCAGACCGACGGCACGATGGTCTTCGGCGCCGACAAGGTGACCGCGTCGTGCCCGCAGGGCTTCGTCTACGCCCAAGGCCACTGCACGTTGCCGCAGGCGGCGCAGCAGATCGGCGAGTGCGACATGTCGAACGCGCAGGCGTGCCTCGAGCGGTGCAACGCGGGTAACGGGAAGAGCTGCGCCAAGCTCGCGGTCATGGCGTTCAACGGCCTCGGCGGCATGAACAAGCAGCCGCAGAACGCGCACATGCCCGCCAAGAAGGCGTGCGAGCTCGGCGAGGCGACCGGCTGCGCGATGTTCGCCGACCTCCTCGCCTCCGGGGTGGGCGTGCCCAAGAACCCCGAGGCCGCGATCAAGCTCTACGACGCCGCCTGCCGCGGCGGGGCCGACGGCGCGTGCTCGTCGATCGGGACCGTGCTCCTCACCGGCGAGCTCGGCGTGCGCAACCCGGAGCTCGGCGCAAAATACCTCGACCGCGCCTGCCGCGGCGGGCTCCAGTCGGCGTGCTCGAACCTCGGCGTGCAGTTCCTCGGCAACAACGGCGTCGAGAAGAACTGGCCGCTCGCGGCGCAGCTCTTCAAGAACGCGTGCATCGGCGACGACGCGGTGGGGTGCGGCAACTACGGCATCGCCGCCGAGTTCGGCATCGGCGTCACGAAGAACATCCGCGAGGCCGCCGTCGCCTACGAGCGCGGCTGCAAGCTCGACGAGCGCGAGTGCACCGGCGTCGCCATCTTCTGGCACCTCGGCAAGGGCGTGGTGCGCGACGAGCAGAAGGCGATCGCCGCCTACAAGGCCGCGTGCGCGAAGGACGAGCTCACCGCGTGCGCGGTCCTACGCGTGTACCTCGACCCGCGGGTGAACATCGACGTCGAGCACGCGAAGCGCATGCTCCCGATCTGGAAGGGCACCTGCACGTCGGGCATCGTCCGCGACTGCTCGGCCCTCGCCCTCCTCCTCCACGCCGTCGGCGAGCACAAAGACGGCGCCGAGCTCATGCTCAAGTCGTGTCAGCTCGGCGACGACTTCGCGTGCCAGCTCTCGAACACCAAGCCGCGCAACTGACACGTCAGCGGCAGGCGACGGGGTCGAGCTCCGCCACCGGCTGGCACGCGCAGAATCCGCTCACGGTGAGCACGCACGAGGTGCGGTAGCGCTCCCCGCAGTAGGGGTCGACGCCCGCGCCGGCGCGGCCCCCGGCGGGCACGCCCACCGACACCCCGCCGTCGGCGGGGCACACGAGCGGGGTCGGCTGCACCGCGACCGCGGGGTCGCGGGCCTCGACGCCGTCGCAGTCGAAGTCGAACGAGGGCCGCTTGCCCCCCTTGCCGTCGTCGACGAGCCGGGGGGCGCCGAAGCGCGCGGTCTGGCCGGGGTGCGCCCGACTATCCGTGTCGTCACAGTCGCCCGGGGCGTCGGCGAGCTTCGCCGTCTTGGCGCAGGCCTTGGCCTCGGTGGTGCCGTAGCCATCGCCGTCGGCGTCGTCGAAGAAGCGGCCGAGCCGCTCGCACGTGGTGGGGTTGCCGTCGCAGTCGGCGAAGCCCGCGAGGCACTCGGCGCGGCAGGCGCCGGCCACGCAGGCGCGGGTGCCGTTGCCGGGGGCGGCGCACGCGGCGCCGCACGCGCCGCAGTGGTCGGGATCGGTCGCGAGGTCGACGCAGGCGCCGTCGCAGCTCGTCGTCCCCGGCGGGCACGACTTCGCGCACCCGGTCGCGGTGCACACCTCGTCGGCGGCGCACGCGAGGCCGCACGCGCCGCAGCTCCCCCGGCGGAGGAGCGACGTCTCGCAGCCGTTCTCGAGCTTGCCGTCGCAGTCGGCGCGGCCCGCCTCGCAGCGGCGCACCGCGCATTGACCGGCCTTGCACTGGGCGGCGGAGGCGTAGGGGGGCGAGCAAGGCTCGCACGACCCGGCGCAGCCGAAGGCCGGGTCGTCCTCGCGCACGCACGCGACCCCGCACCACTTCTCGCCCCTGGGGCACGTGCCCGGCTTCGGCGGATCGACGAGCGCCTGGACCGGGTCCGGCTTCGCGTCGTCGAAGCCCGCGCCGAGGATGTCGGCGCAGCCAGCGGCGATGAACGCACACGCGAGGCCCACGAAGACGCGACGCACCACCATGTTCAGAAGCTCCCTTCGACGGCTG
>JAEUKG010000170.1 GCA_016794325.1 Myxococcales bacterium
GAGAGGCGCGAGCTCGGGGAGGGCGAGCTCGCCCGAGAGATAGCCGCCGAGCTCCTCGAGCGCCAAACGCCCCACCTTCAGCCGAACCCCGCGCCTCGCGGGCGCCTTCTTCTTGGTCGCCATGCCCTCGAGCCTACGTCAACCGCGGTCGTGGAGGTACGCGAGGTGGCGGACGTGCTCGATGAGCGCCGCATCGGCGTCGCACGGCCCGCCGAGGAGCGAGTCGACGCGGTCGGTGCGGAATCGAGGGATGGGCTCGCGCGCTTCGCGATCGAGGACCCGGACCTCGCTGCCCGAGCCGAGCTCCGCGACCACGGTGCGCGCGATCGCCTCCCACGTGTGCGGCTCGCGCTCGAGGCACAGGTAGGTGGGGTGCGGGTCGTCCACGCGGGCGAGGCGGCGCACCACCCGCGCGACCATCGCGACGTCGGAGAGCTGACGGCCCTCGCCATCGGAGACCTCGATCGCGCGCCCCTCGACGCCCGCGCCCACCATCGCCTCGAGGCGGTGATCGCTGCGGAACGACGCGCCCGGGAACGCCGGCGCGCCCACCACCGGCCCCGGTCGGACGACGATCCCGGTCATGCCGTGCTCGGCGCACGCGGCGCGGAGGACGAGCTCGCCGGCGGCCTTGGTCGCGCCGTAGAGGTCGGTCGCGCCGACCCGGTCGTCCTCGCTCATCTCCCGCGAGAACGGCCGGTGCACGGCGACCGACGAGACGTAGATGCACCGCGACACGCCCGCCCTCCCCGCGGCGTCGAAGAGCTTCGCCGCGACGGCGGTGTCGCGCATCTCGAGCTCCGTGCCCGGCTCACCCCACAAGAGGGCGGCGTGGACGCACACGTCGTGGTCCTCGAGGGCGCTCGCCACGCGCGCCTCGTCCTCGAGGTCCGCGAGCACGACCGACGCGCCGGGCGCGTGCGCGTAGGGGCCGAGCTTCTCCGCCGAGCGGACGAGCGCGGTGAGCTCGTCGCCATGGTCGTAGAGCTCCCGCGCGAGGTGCAGGCCGACGTAGCCGCTCGCGCCGGTCAAGAGGACGCGCACGTGCCTGCCTCGCGGCCTCGCCGGCCGACGGCGGCCGCTTCGAGGGTGGATGGGCTCATCGGGCGCCGAGCATAGCAGGCGACGCCCGCGCGTCCCCGAGGCCGGGCCCCTGGGGCGTGAAATTTCGCGGGCGGCTCGCGCGACGATCCCCCCGAGAAAACGATGTCTCCCTACGGAACCACCCTCGACGACAGCCCCCCGAAGATCGGCCCCACCTCCGACGAGCGGCTCGCCGCTGCCATCGCCCACGGAGGGACGTTCTTCGCCTGGACGCTCGCGCCGCTCCTCGTCTACCTGCTCAAGCGGAGCGACTCGAAGTACGTCGAGGCGCAGGCGCTGCAGGCGCTCCTGTGGTCCCTCGCGGGGACGCTGCTCGCGGCGGCGACGTGCGGGCTCGCGATCCCGTTCTTCATGGTGTTCCACGGCATCGCGACGTGGAAGGCGCTCGAGGGCGAGCACTACGAGTACCCGCTCGTCGGTGACCTCGCCCGGACCCTGCTCGCCCGCCGCTGACGGACCGGGCTCCTCGCGCGCTCGCCCTCGGCGCGCGCGGTCTTGGTATCCTGGAGCGATGCCGAGGGGCCGCGCGAGCACGGAGCGGGGGAGGGCCGCGTGAGCGGAGGAGCGAAGAAGCGCGAGATCGAGCGCCGCCTCCTCCTCGCGAAGTACCCGCGCGCGAGCGGGCGGTCGGACGTGCCGCTCGTGTTCTCGGACGACGACGACCACGACCCGCTCGTGCTCGAGGACTGCCCCAGCTGCCACGGTCGCGGCACGCGCTGCGACGAGCGCGGGGGCGTGGCGTCGCTCGACGCGTGCGACGCCTGCGACGGCGCGGGCACGACGTTCGAGCTCGTGCGCTACTTCGCGAGCTCGGCGCCCGCCGTCGAGGTCGCCGCCGACGACGAGGGGTGGGCGACGTGCCCGGGGTGCAGCTACCGCTTCTCCACCCGCAGCCCTGCGGCGTGGACGGGCCGCCGGCACGTCCGTTGCGGGCAGCGGATCGTCCTCACGTGACGACCCGCGGTGGCCGCGCCCGGAGCGCGGCGCGCGCGGTCTTGGTTCGCCGGACCCCGCGGCTTCACAGCTTGGTGTTCTTCGGGACGACCTTGCACGAGAACGAGAACGAGGGGTCCTCGACCATGTCGAAGTAGAGCGCGGGGTCGTAGTAGCTCCGGAAGCGATCGGGGCCCGGCTGGTTCACGTGGTAGACGGCCGACTGCTGCGTCTTCGGGTAGATGCCCTCCGCGAGCTTCTGGCCGCGGTAGCGCACGGTGAAGTGCGTCGCGACCGACGAGTCCGAGTCGTACTCCGTCGCCTTCCAGTCGAACTGCAGGGCGATGGACCCTGCGTGCCGGACGAGCACGTACCCCTCCGCGTCCTGCTCGTCGCAGCCGGTGCGGTGCGCCTTGCCGACGTCTTTGGTCGCGAACTGCAGGTCCTTCCGGTAGACGCGGAGCTCGGTGGCGACGGTCGCCGAGTGACCGGGGAACGTGAAGCGGAGGTGGAGGTACCCCCCCGGGCGGCTCCACCCGTCGTGCCAGAAGTCCGTCGCGTGGAGCGGCACCTTCACCGTCATGGTCTGATGCGCCTTCAACGTCGTCGGGACGTCGGTGATGGAGACGTTGGTCGGGCCTCCGGCGAGGCTGAAGTGCCCGTTCACGTCCTGGTTGGTCCCGGTGAGCGTGATGGGGACGAGCGCCTCGCCCACGGGCTCCACCAGCCGGACGATCGGCGCGCCGCTCTTCGCCGGGACCGCCAGCTCGCCCGAGAGCGGGACGTCGACGTCGAAGCGCTTCTGCGGGCCCGGGACGCTGAGCTTGAGCACCCCGTTGCGCTCGAGGACGGCCAGCGCGCTCGGTGTGAACGTGACGTCGGCTTCGACCGTCCAACCCGCGGGCACGTTGAGGAGGAACGGCGCGACGGTCGCGACGTTCGGCGCCGGCCCTGGCGTGGGGGGCACCGCGCGCATCTGGCTGATCGCGAAGTCGGGGTGGGTGAGCATGCCCACGACGAGCCCGGGAGAGGGCTTCAGGGTCACCTGGAGCTTGCGGCTGTTCCCAGCGAAGATGGGGCCGAAGTCGAGGCGAGGCGGCGACGCCGCGGGCGGCGGGACCGTCGGCGCCGGGGGCGCGATGGGAGCGATCGGGGCGCCGCGGCCGGGGCTCGCGATCAGGGTGGCGAGGGCGAAGAGCGAGGCGACGGGCAGGGCGTTCACGAGGCGCATCGACGGTTGGACGCTCATGACCCTCGAGTTTCCCACCGCTTGCATGAGGGGCCCCTGAGGGTTCGATGATCATCGGGGGTGCCCCCATCTCAGCGAGAGCGATTCTCGTCCGTTCTCGTCCTCGCGCTCGTGCTCGTCCGCGGGTGTCCGAGGCGCCGCGCAAACCATCTGGCACAGCCTTGCGACGATGCGCGCGAGGATCGCCTTGCCGCACTCGGCGAGCTGCCTCGCCCCCAACCCATCGAGGCACTCAGCGCACGAACCCATGGACGGCGACAGCCCGTCGATCGCCAACAACGTCGCGGAAGGAAACGGCAAACGCTCGGCGGCGGCACCCACCCGTGCGATGAACGCGATTGCGGCTTGGTCGACGGCGTCAAGCGTCAGCGGTTGCTCGCTTCCGACCGCGCACGAGCACGAGCGCGAGAACGAGCACGAGCGCGAGTGCACGAGTGTTCGAGGATCTCGCGCCCTGATTCAGCCTTCCAGTGACTCCAGCGCTTGGAGGATCGCCGCCTGCATCTCCCGCGCGCTCGCGTATCGGTTGCGCCGATCCCAGGCGAGCGACTTGTCGACGATCTGGACGACGTCGATCGGCAAGTCTGGTGCGATGCGCGCCACCGACGGCACTGGCTTGGTCGCGGCCATGACGAGCGCCTCGATCTCGGTGCGGGCGTCGTTGATGCGATGCCCCGTGATCAGCGCGTGCATGGTCGCGCCGAGGGAGAAGAGGTCCGCGCGGCCGTCGA
>JAEUKG010000177.1 GCA_016794325.1 Myxococcales bacterium
GACCCGAACAACCCCTGCGACGGTATCTCTGTTGGGATAGGTTTCGAGGCCGCGCACACGGGGATCGGCGACACCGTCGCCGATCCCGCGCCGCCCCCGAACTACTGCCCGTGACCGTCAGGAGCCGCCGAGGAGGCGCCCGAAGTCGGCGAGGCGCAGCATGCACGAGGCTCCGTACGAGAGGAGCTCGAGGCGCTTCGGCGTCAAGGGGTCGGCCGGGTCGTTCACCAGCGTCTTCACGAAGACCTCCTCGAGGCCGTCGGCGACCTTGGGGATCACCTCGAGGGCGGCGGCGACCCGCTCCTTGCTGGTGAGGTCGCCGGTGGCCTCGTCGACGAGCTCGACGAGCGAGACGATCGGCGCGTTCTTCGCGCGGTCGGCGTCGGACGTCGCGAAGACGTCGATGGGGTGGAGCGTGGGCTTCGCCGTCTTGCTGATGCCGGCGAGGCGCTTGGCGACGGTCTTCGCCGTCTGGAGCCACGGCGACTTCGCCTCGACGGCGGCCGCGAGGCCCCGCGCCCGGAGGAGGGCGTAGGCGGGGCGCCCGACCGGATCCGGCCCGGCGAGCACCGCGTCCGCGACCGCCTGCGACGTCGCCTGGGCGATGATGCCGCGGAGGCGCTCGCGGGCGAAGTCGAGCACCTTCGCGCTCGTGGTCGGGGCGTCGAGGTCGAGCTTCTTCGGGAGGATGTTCGCATAGGCCCGCGCCACGAGATCGCCCAGATCGAGCGCCGCGTAGCGGGGGTCGACGGCCCCGACCTCGCAGAGGATGCGGAGCACGGCGATGCACGCGCGGCGCAGCGCGAAGGGATCGGCGGCGCCGGTGGGGGAGAGGCCGATCGCGAAGCAGCCGGTGAGGGTGTCGATGCGGTCCGCGAGCGCGACGATGCGCGAGACGTCGCTCGCGGGGAGATCGTCGGTCGCGCCCACCGGGCGGTAGTGATCGCGCACCGCGTCGGCCACGCTCGCGTGCTCGCCGGCGTGGAGCGCGTACGCCCGGCCCATCTGGCCCTGGAGCTCCGGGAACTCGCCGACCATCAGCGACACGAGGTCGAACTTGCAGAGGTGCGCGGCCCGCACCACGAGCTGCCGCTCCGAGGTGGGGAAGCCGAGGGCGTCGGAGATCGCGCCCGCGAGGACCTCCATCCGCGTCACCTTCTCGCGCACCGTGCCCAGGCGCGCGTGGAACACGATCCCCGCCGTCTTCTCGAGCCGGTCGGCGATCTTGGCCTTCTTGTCCTCTTCGTAGAAGAAGCGGGCGTCGGCGAGGCGCGCGCGCATCACCCGGTCCATCCCTTTGCGGATATTGGCGGGCGCGTTGGCGGTGTTCACCACCGCGAGGTAGCTCGGGAGGAGCTCGTCCTCGCCCTTGGCGACGCAGAAGTACCGCTGGTGGCCGCGCGCCACCGCGCGGATCACCGACGCCGGCAGCGAGAGGAACGCGGGCTCGAAGCCGCCCTCGACGACGAACGGCTCCTCGACGAGCGACGCGTTCTCGGACACGAGGATCGCCGCGTCGTCGTGGGTGCCGCCGAGCGCCTTGGCGGCGGCGGCCACGCGCTCCATCATCGTGCGCTCGCGCTCGGCGCGGTCGACGAGGACGTGGTGCTCGCGCATCGCCGCCACGTACTGGTCGGCGCCCGCGAGGTCGAATGGCTTCGGCGACAGGAAGCGGTGGCCGCGGGTGGCGCGCCCGCTCCTCACGCCGGCGAAGACGAGGTCGACGACGTCCGCGCCGAAGAGCGCGACGATCCACTGCACCGGGCGGCCGAACGTCGCGTCGAGGTCGCCCCAGCGCATCGACTTCTTGAAGGGGATCTTCTCGCACACGTCCACGAGCGCCTTGGCGACGAGCTCCTTGGCGAGCGTGCCCTTCTCGGCGCGGCGGCCGACGAGGTAGCGGCCGGCCTTCTGCTTCCCTTCGGCCGGCTTGTCGGCGACGGTGAGCGCGCCCACGTCGACCCCGAGCTTGGCGGCGAAGGCCTCGGCCGCCTTCGTGGGCTTGCCGTCCTTGAAGGCGTGCGCCTCGGGGGGCCCGAGCACCTCCTCGTCGAGGTCGGCCTGCTTCTCGGCGACGCCGTGGACGAGGACGGAGAGCCTCCGCGGTGACCCGAGGGCCTGCACCTCCCCGTGGGTCAGGCGGAGGTCGGCGAGGCGGGCGCGGACGAGCTCGGGGAGGGCGGCGAGGGCGGCGTCGACGAACGACGACGGCAGCTCTTCGGTTCCGATCTCGAGGAGGAGAGGCCGAGTGGACATCGAGGCGAGAACCTACAATCACCCCCGCGATTCGCGAACGGGATTTTTGGTCCGCGCGTCGAGGGCGCCGCGCCCGGCTCGTCCGACCCACCCCCCGGCCCGCGATGGTGTAGAGTCCCGAGCGTCTTTTCCATGGCCAAGAGCACCAAGAAGCCGAGCCCCGACGTGGAGACGGAGCGCCGCTCGATCGACGGCGGCCCCCAGGGCGACGACTCGCGCTACGACCGCGCCCTCCGCCCGCGCACGTTCGACGACTACGTGGGGCAGACGAAGCACAAGGACAACCTCCGCGTCTTCGTCGAGGCCGCGCGGAGGCGCAACGAGCCCCTCGACCACCTCTTGTTGTGCGGCCCCCCTGGGCTCGGCAAGACGACCCTGGCGCAGATCCTCGCCCACGAGATGGGCGTCGAGCTCCACATGACCAACGGCCCGGTCGTGGAGCACAAGGGCGCGCTCGCCGGCATCCTCACCAAGCTCGGCCCCCGCGACATCCTCTTCATCGACGAGATCCACCGGCTGAACCCGGTCGTCGAGGAGAGCCTCTACCCGGCCCTCGAGGACTTCCGCATCGACATCATGACCGGCGAGGGCGCGTTCGCGTCGGCCATCCAGATCGGCGTGAACCCCTTCACCCTCGTCGGCGCGACCACGCGCACGGGCCTCCTCACCGCGCCGCTCTTCTCGCGCTTCGGGCACGTCCTCCGCCTCGACTTCTACCCCGTCGAGGATCTCGCCAAGATCGTGGTCCGCAGCGCGGATCTCCTCGGGGTGGCGATCGACGCGCGGGCCGCCCTCGCCATCGGCGCGCGCGCCCGGGGGACGCCCCGCGTGGCCAACCGGCTCCTCCGCCGGGTCCGCGACTTCGCCGAGGTGCTGGGCACGGGCGTCATCGACGAGAAGGCGGTCACGAGCGCCTGCGAGCGCCTCGAGATCGACCCCGCCGGGTTCGACGAGATGGACCGTCGTCTCCTCAAGGTCATCATCGTCGACTACGACGGCGGGCCGGTGGGGGTCGAGACGATCGCCGCGGCCCTCGGCGAGCCGCGCGACACCGTCGAGGACGTCTACGAGCCCTACCTCCTCCAGCAGGGCTACATCGGGCGGACGCCGCGCGGGCGCGTGGCCACCCGGAAGGCGTTCGAGCACCTCGGCTTCAAGCCGCCGAAGAAGGCCCTCGAGGCGCTGGCCGCCGGCCCGGTCGGCGCGGGGGTCCAGGCGACGCTGCCGCTGGGTTCGCCGTCGGACACGCTCGACGACGACTGAAAAATGCGGATGGCGGCGGGGTGCGGGGCAGGGCTACGATGCTTATCGTGACCCAGATCGGGCCCGTCCTCGTCGTCGACGACGACACCGTGAGCCGGCACGTGCTCGGGCACGCGCTCGCGGGCGCGGGCTTGGCGCACGTCACCGCGAGCTCCGGCGCCGAGGCGCTCGCGATGATCGAGAAGGAGCACCCGAGCATCGTGCTCCTCGATCTCGTGATGCCGCCGCCCGACGGCTACCAGATCCTCCGCATCCTGCGGGCGCGCGCCGAGACGCGCGATCTGCCGGTGGTCGTGCTCACCGCGATCGACGCCGAGGACGAGGTCGCGAAGGCCTT
The DNA here is from genome assembly GCA_016794325.1 of Myxococcales bacterium. Classification (GTDB taxonomy): domain Bacteria; phylum Myxococcota_A; class Polyangia; order Polyangiales; family Polyangiaceae; genus SXNL01. The sequence goes on from JAEUKG010000177.1 coordinate 3,857, forward strand.
CGAGGCGGGCGCCGACGACTTCGTGCGCAAGCCCTTCAAGCCCGTCGAGCTCGTGGCGCGAGTGCGAGGGCAGCTCCGGCTCCGGGCGGCGATGGACGAGCTCGCGCGCAAGGAGAAGGACGCCCAGGTCGTCCTCGAGCTCACCCAGACGCTCGCCTCGAACCTCGACTTCCGCAGCATCCTCTTCACCGTCGTCCAGCGCATCGCCGAGGTCATCCGCGTCGAGCGGGTGAGCATCGTCCTCGTGCGCGAGGACGGCGCGGTGGGCTACGTCGTCGCCGCCTCCGACGACGAGCAGCTCCGCGACCTGCCGATCGACCTCGCGAAGTACCCGGAGATCCAGGAGGTCTTGCAGAAGGGCGAGCCGCTCGTCATCTCCGACACGTCGAAGCACCCGATCTTCGACATCGTGCGCGGCGACGCGGCGCCGGCGTTCAGCTCGCTCTGCCTCGTGCCCATCCTCCACGAGGGCAAGCCGATGGGCGTCCTCTTCTTGCGGTCGCGCCACGGGACGCCCTTCGGGCCTCGCGAGCTCGGCCTCACGAAGACGGTGTCGAGCGCGATGGGCATCGCCCTGCGCAACGCGCGCGTGCTCCAGTCGCTCCGCGATCAGACGCAGCAGGTGACGGTGGCGCGCTTCGAGGCCGAGCGGCGCATGCGGCTGCTCGAGCGCTACGCCGACTTCTTCGAGAGCTCGGCCGACGGCATCGTGGTCATGGACGCCGAGGGGCGCCTCCTCTTCTCCAACCCGAGCGCGCGCACCATCACCGGCTACGACGAGGTCGACCTCCGCGGGCGCCGCCTCCACGAGCTCTTCGCCGAGGAGGGCAGGCTCGCCGCCGAGCTCCGCGTCGGCTTCGGGAAGGGGCAATACCCGCAGGGCCTCGACATCCACGTCCGGCGCAAGGACGGCACGGTCATCGTCGTGTCCGTCAGCTTCAACTCCGTGCTCCGCGAGGAGGGGGCGGTCCTGTGCACGTTCCGCGACGTCACCCAGGACCGCGCCGTCGAGGCGGAGCTCGTCAAGACCAAGGAGTTCCTCCAGCGCGTGATCGACTCGTCGGTCGACGCGATCATCTCCGCCGACACGAGCGGCCGCGTCGTCCTCTTCAACCGCGCCGCCGAGCGGATCTACGGCGTCACGGCCGAAGACGCGGTGGGCCGCGACGTCCGCACGCTGTACCCGCCTGGCGGCGCCGAGAAGATCATGCGCCTCATCAAGGAGGGGAAGGGCCGCGTCCAGGGCCTGCGCACCGAGGTCGTCGACGGCGCCGGAGCCCTCGTGCCGGTGAGCTTCTCGGGGGCGCTCATCGTCGAGCAGGGCGAGCCGGTGGGGTCGGTCGGCATCTTCACCGACCTCCGGGAGAAGATGCGCATGGAGCAGAAGCTCCAGCACGCGCAAGAGCAGATCATCGCCCAGGAGCGCCAGGCGGCGATCGCCGAGCTCGCGGGGGCGGCGGCGCACGAGCTGAACCAGCCGCTCACGAGCGTCCTCAACTACGCGACCCTCCTGAAGCGCCTCCTCGACAAGACGTCGAGCGCGTGGGGCGCCGCCGAGGTCATCGAGGCCGAGGCGGAGCGCATGGCCGAGATCGTCCGCAAGATCGGCAAGATCACGAAGTACGAGACCAAGAGCTACGTCGGGAAGCAGAAGATCCTCGACCTCGACAAGGCGAGCGCGGGGGTGACCGTGCCGCCCCCCGACGCCGCCGAAGCACCCCGGGGCAGTGACGCGCCCCGGTCCCCATCGAGCAAGCCTGGACTTGAGAGGGAGCGATGACGCGCGAGCTTGAGATGCAAGAGGAGGTCGCGCCGGGGGTGGAGCGCGACTCGCACGAGCGAGTGACGATCTCGAACGTGCCCATCAGCCGCGAGGCGGTGAAGAGGGCGTCGGAGCCGATCACCGTGCCCGCGGCGTGGCTCGACACCCTCCTCGTCGCGACCAGCGAGCTGCCCGTCCAGGAGGGGGAAGAGGCGGTCGCCGAGGCCATCGTGCAGGCGCTCGCCCAGATCGCCCCCGAGGCCGGGGTGGGGGTGTGCCTCGTCGCCCCGCCCGACTCGCGGGCCCGCGCCGCGGGGATGATGGGGCAGCAGCGCGTGTTCCGCTACGTCCCCGTCGGCGAGGAGCACCGCACGTCGGGCGTCGACCCGACCCGGCTCTTCCCCGGCTTCGCCCACGAGCGCGTCATCGAGGTCGAGCCGAGCGGCACGACCGTCCACTTCGCCTCCGACGACGAGGGCGCCGGCGCCGCGTCGTCGCCGATGGGGCACCTGCTCTCGCGCGCCACCTTGGGCCTCGCCCGCGGCCTCCACTTCGCGCGCGCTCACGCGAAGGCGAAGACCGACGCCACGGATCTGCGCGCCCTCCACGGGCACATGGTCCAGGCCGAGAAGCTCGCGTCCTTCGGGCAGATCGCGGCGGGCGTGGTTCACGAGCTCAACAACCCCCTGACCTCGATCGTCGCGTACACCGACTACCTCCTCAAGAAGGGCGCGAGCGATCCCGCCGACACCGAGCGGCTCCGCCGCATCGGGGAGTCGGCGAACCGCATGCTCCGGTTCACCCGCGACCTCGTGACCTACGCGCGGCCGTCGCGCGACGTCCCGGTGCCCGTCATGCTCCACTCCGTCATCGATCAGGCGCTCGGCTTCTGCGAGCACGTGCTCGCGGAGTCGCGCGTCGTCGTCGATCGTCGCTACGCCGACGGCGATTTCCGCGTGCAGGGGATGCCGGAGCAGCTCGCGCAGGTCTTCGTCAACCTCGTCACCAACGCGTGCCACGCGATGGCGGCGGAGGGCGGCCACCTGGTCGTGAGCACGAGCGCCGACTCGGCGGGCCACGTGGTGGTGGTGGTCGAAGACGACGGCCACGGCATCGCGCAGGAGCACCTCCCCAACATCTTCGTGCCCTTCTTCACCACCAAAGAGGACGGCAGGGGCACGGGCCTCGGCCTCTCGATCGTCAAGAGCATCGTCGACACCCACGACGGGGAGATCTGGGCGGAGAACGGGGCCTCGTGCGGGACACGCTTCGTCATCCTCCTGCCCTCCGCGAAGCGGTGACCGGAGTGCGGGCGGCGGGGGCCTCCTTGATGGTCGCGGTCGCGGTCGTCGCCGTCGGCGCGCCGTCCGCCTGCGGACGCTTCGAGGCCGAGCCTGCGCAGCCCGACGGGGGCGCGCGCGCCGACGGCGCGGCGCCGCTGCCCGCCCTCCGTCGCCTGTCGGTGCAGCTCGACTGGCCGACCTCGACCGCGCTCGACCCACGCTCGCTCGGGGCGCTGACGCGCTTCGACCTCGAGCTCTTCGACGGCGACCGGAGCGTCGCGACCATCACCGTCCCCGTCACCGATCTCGGCAAGCCCGTCGACCTGGGCGAGCGCGTGACCGGCTCGCGTGTCCGCGTCACCGCCAGCGGGGTGTTCGGCAACCGCCTCGTCGCATACGGCGAGCGCGCCGACTTCGACGTCACCACCGTCACCACGGTCCCGGTCGCGGTCCGGCGCCGCCTGCTGTATTTCACCTCCAACGACCGGGGAGACGGGCAGCTCCGCGTCGTCGACATGGCGCCCTCCGATCTCGCGGAGCCCGGCACCCGCGAGCTTCCGGTGTCGCTCCCGACGCTCCGGGCCCCGACCGGGCTCGTCGGGACCGGCGACGGCCGCTGGGTCGTGCAGAGCGGCGTCGACCGCGCCACGAACAAGGGCGCGCTCGAGGTGCTCTCGACGAGCGACCACGCGACCGACGTGGTGCTGCTCGGCTTCAAGCCAGCCTTGCTCGTGCCCCTCGACGGCGGACGCCGCGTCCTCGTCGCGCCGAGCGCGGGCACCGCCTTCGCCGTCTTCGAGCCCGACACGCGCGCCGTCCGGGAGGTCTACGCCTCCTTCCAGGGAGGCAACTTGTCGGTCCTCGACGCGGCCGTCCACCCCGACCGCCGCCACGTCGCGATGGCCGTCGTCCACGACCTCGGCACCGCGTCGCCTGCCCGCCACGTCGTGCAGTACGACGGTGTCGCCTTCACCACGACCCGGGTGAGCGACGCGATCGCGGGCCTCCGCTACACCCGCGACGGCGCCTCGCTCGTGCTCGCGCTGGTGAGCGGAGCGGTCTCCATACGGCCGGTCGCCGACCTCACCGCCGAGGCCCGGCGGATCTCGAGCCCGGGCGGCGACCAGGCGGTGGGCCTGCACGTCCATCCCACCCTGCCGCGTGTGTACGTGAGCGGCAAACAGCGCCTCCGCGTGTTCGATCTGGCGGGCCCGATGCTCTACGAGTCCCCGCGCGACGCCGCTCAAGACCCCGTCACCGGACCCGAGTTCCAGCTCACGAGCATGGCCCGGCTGCCATACCCGCCCCGGTTGGTGCTCGCCGGTCAGAGCGACAGCGGCAACGACTGGCAGCAGACCCGCCTCGTCGAGATCGGCGACGCCTCGGAGCCTCGCAAGGTCGAGCTCTCCGCTCCGTCCGACGTGGGTTCGGCGTCGTCGATCGTCCCCCTGTTCGCCGAGCCGCTCTAGGGCGTGTCCCTGAACGGGTTCGGTCTTCCCGTGCCCGTGCCCGTGCCCGTGCCCGTGCCCGATCGGGTCCGAACGGAAGTTCTTGTGGTCACTGCACGAGGTTTCCATCGGGTCGGCGGCGTGCTCCATTGGGCGCG
>JAEUKG010000196.1 GCA_016794325.1 Myxococcales bacterium
CGAGGTATCCGTATCGAGCCTGTGGATCAGCCCCGGCTCCCGCGGGGAGTGCCCGATCCCCGCGAGCTCGGGGAAGCGCCCGACCAGGGCGTTCGCGAGCGTCCCCGTCTCGCCCGGCCGGAGCGGAGCGGTGGGCTGCCCGGCGGGCTTGGCGACGACGAGGACCGACGGCGACTCGAACCGCACCTCGAGGGCCGCGTTCGGCTCGGCGACGGCGGCCTCCCCCGCGACCGCGTCGCCCACCTCGAACGAGAGCACGTCGCCGGTGTGGACGAGGGCGCCCTTCGGCGCGCGCCGGCCGTTCACCCGCACCTTGCCCTCGTCGATGGCCCGCTTCGTCCGCGCCCGAGAGGTGCCGCCGAAGAGCTCTCCAACGGCCTTGTCCAGGCGGGTGCCGTCCAGGCTCGGCGGGACCGACGCTTCGTTCTTCATGGGCGGGCATCTTACCCCGAAGCGGGACCGGGCCCCCGCGCGCTTTCGATCCTGCCGTCGGAGGCGCGCGACAAAGCGCTAACCTTGGGGCGTGCGCGCCTGCGTCCAGTGTTCGGCCGAGGTCCCGCCCCACGCGGCGGTGTGCCCGGCGTGTCACGCGCTCCAGCGCGCGGCGCCGCCGACGATGGGCCCGGGCACCCAGATCGAGCGCGGCTACGCGCGGATCGTGGTCGAGGGGCGCATCGGCTCGGGCGCGATGGGGATCGTCCACCGCGCGTGGATGTTCTACGCCCCCAACGGGCCGCGCGCCGGCGAGCCCCCGATCCCCATCGCCTTGAAGCAGCTCAAGGCGCAGGCGAGCCTCAACGCCGAGATCCGCTCGCTCTTCCTCAACGAGGCCGAGGCGCTGAGCCGCCTGAGCCACCCCAACGTGGTGAAGTTCTACGACCTCTTCGAGTGGACGCCTCCGCCGCGCACGATGAAGACGAGCCCGATGTCGATCGCCCAGCCGGCGAGCCTGGGCGTCATGTCGGCGCGCCCGGCGTCGACGCCGGCGGGAACGCTCACCCTCGCGATGGAGCTCGTCGACGGCGCGACGCTCGAAGAGGTCATCGCGCGCAACGTCGCGCGGGCCCGGCTCGCCGGCGCGGGCGCCCTGCCCGGCCTCCCTTTCCAGCGTGCTTTCGCGTACTTCGAGCAGCTCCTCGGGGCGCTCGCCGCCGCCCACGCGCTCGGGATCGTGCACCGCGACATCAAGCCGTCGAACCTCATGATCCGCAAGGACGGGGTCGTCAAGCTGACCGACTTCGGCATCGCCCACCTGCGCGCGAGGCCGGCCGCCGACGGCGACAAGGAGTCGCTCGCGCCGGGGACGGGCGCCTACATGGCGCCCGAACAAGTGCTCGGCGCGCCGGTGGACGGGCGCGCGGATTTGTATTCTGCAAGCATCTTGTTCTACGAGATGTTGACCGGGCGGACGCCCTTCCTCGTCGAGGGCAAGAGCGAGCTCATGGTGCGGATGGAGCAGGTCGAGGTGCCGCCGCCGCCGATCCGCTCCTTCCTCCCCCAAGCCCCGCCGGTGCTCGACGCCCTCTTCGCGCGGGCCCTCGCGAAGGATCCCGCCGCCCGTTTCCCGAGCGCGATCGAGCTCGGCAACGCGTTCGTGACCGGGCTCGCGATCCCCGCCTCCCGCGGGTGGCACGCCGAGATCGAGATGGCGAAGCTCGCCCGCGAGTCTGCCCCGCGCAAGCTCGCCACCGTCCGGGTGGAGCTCGAGCAGAGCTACGCGACCCTCATCGGCCCGCCGCCCGCGCGGTAGTGGCGGGCTACTTGCGCGCCTTGAGCGCGCGCTGCTCGCCCTGGGCTTCGCGGTGGTGGGGGTTCTGCTGGAGGAGCGCGTCGAAGTCTGCGAGCGCGTCCTTCACGTTGTTGGAGCGCTTGTAGAGCTTGCCGCGGTAGAGGAGCGCCCGCTCGATGGTCGGATCCTCGGCGATGATCTCGCTGAGCATCTGGATCGACGCCTCGATCGCCTTCGGGTCGCTCGTGCGGAGCGACTTGATCCACGCGAGGAGCGCGCAATATTCGAGCTGCCGCGGATCGCCGTCGACGGCCTTCTGCGCGAGCTTGAGCGCGGTCGCGGTGTCGTTGCGCTGCATCGCGGCTTCGGCGAGGCGGAAGTTGGTCATCGCCTCCAGCGCGAGCTCCGCGTCCTCCATCCCTCCGTCGTCGATGGGGATGTCGGCGTCGTCGGTGGCAGGCGGGCGGGCGGTCGGAGCCACCGGCGCCGGCGCCGGACGCGCAGGCTCGATCGCCATGCGCACGCTCGGGCGCGGTGTGGGCGCGGGGCCCTGGGGCCCCGGGCGCGCTCCGCCTCCGAGCGCGCCGCCGGTGCCGAGGAGCGTGCCCGCGGCCTTCTTCGCGCCCGCGGCCGGGGCGGCCGCCGGCGTGGCGCCCGGCCGCGCCACGGGTGCGCGCGCCGCGCCCGGCGGAGCCGCGGGACCGGGGCCGGCCG
>JAEUKG010000212.1 GCA_016794325.1 Myxococcales bacterium
GTCGGTGAACGGCAGGAGCACCCCCACCGCCATCTTCACGTAGTCCGGATCGCCGATCGCGCCCATGCGCCGCAGGGTGCGCCACACGCGGCGGCGCAGGTAGCGGCGGGTGTGGGCGCCGTAGGCCATCGGCGGCTGCCCCGGGCGGGGGTACCGATAGCTGTAGTTTGCATGCGAGAACGCGGCCCGCTCCTTCTCCAGGCGGTACGCGAGGAGGCCGAAGACCTCGGCGTCGCGCCGGTACTCGGCGGCCTTGAGCACGTGGCGGAGCCAGTAGAAGTGCGGCGACGCGAAGGGCACCCGCGCGAGCTCAGCGAGCACCCCCGGGCGCACGGTGGGCGTGTCGACGACGTAGGCGACGTCGACGGCGGCGAAGCCGTCCCCCGGGTTCGCGTCGACGTGGGCGGCGAGCGCGCGCGCGAACGCGTCGGAATCGGCCCCGCGCGCGGGCGCCTGGAGCGCCTCGGGGAGCGAGGCGATCATGTGATCGGCGAACTCGGCGCGCGTCGCCTCGTCCGAGAGCGACTGGAGGGCGAGCGTCGCGATGCGCTTCACGTGGCCCTGCGACGCCGCGTCGGCGAAGAGGTTCGACAGCGTCTCCATCGACGCGGGGCCGCCGAGGCGGCCGAGGGCCCACGCGATGCAGTAGTCGCGGAGGGCCTTTCCGCCGCCCGCTTCGCCCGCGGGCGCCTGGGCTTGCGGCGCGGGGGCCGCGCTCGGGCGCGGCGGCGGAGGCGCCGAGCGAGCCTCGAAGTGCCCCTCGACCCAGGCGCGCTCGGCGTGGAGCCTCCCCGCGTGCATCCGCAGCGTCATCTCCATGCGGCCGCCGGGGCCGAGCGACGAGTGCGCGCTGCCCGACGGCCACAGGGTGAGCGCGCGGTGCACGACGACCTCGCGGCCGTCGTCGAGGATGACCATGATGGCCGCGGCGCTCTGGCTGACGACCCGGCCGCGGAACGACGGCGCACCCCCGCGGAAGCTGTCGGCGGTGATCCCGGAGCGGACCGGCGAGGGCGCGGCGGGGGCCGGCGGCGGCGCGGGGCGCTTGGCGCCGCCTTGCCCGGTGCCGACGAGCGCGAGGAGCAGCGGCTCGGCCTCGCGGAGGCGGAGCTCGCCGGCGCGCCAGATCGCGCGGTCGAGGTCCCACGCCTTCTCGTGCCCGGCGCGCTTGAACCAGCGGCGATCCGGTCCTGTGGCGGCGAGGCGCTCGAGGATGCGGTCCTTCTGCCTGGACGACGTCGGCGCTGGGGCGGCGCGCGCGCCCGTCCCGGCGGGAGGCGGCGCCGGCGGCGCGGGGCGGGCGGCGCCCTCCGGGAGGTATCCCTTCTCGATCTGTTGCTGGACGAGCTTGTCGTAGACGCGCTCGGCCTCGGCCTGGGCGACCGGGGCCACCGTCTTGGTGCCGTCCTTGAGCGGCGCGCCGCGCTTTCCGTAGCGGAAATTGACGACGAACTTTCCCGGCCCGACCTCGCAGAGGTCGACCTCGTAGACCTTGTCGCTCTTGCCCTCGGCGAAGACGAGCGTCGTGGTCTTGACGAGCTTCACGGCTGGACCAGCCTCCGGATCCCGCCGTGGGCGCGGTAGAAGCCGCCGCGCGCCGACTCGCGCACCTCGTCGACGACGTAGCGCGCGCCCGGCTGGCGCAGGTCCTTGGGGAACTGCACGTTCCAGCTCCGGTCGTAGCCGCTCGAGACGACGCGGACGCGCACCTGCGCGCCGTCCTCTACGCACTCCACCACCACGCCGGAGTCTACGTCCACGGTCGTCTCGACCTCCCCTGCCTCGGCGACCGCGACCGGCTTGGGCGCCTTGATCGTCTTGGCGGTGGGCACCGTGCCGGCCTTGGCGGCGGCGATCGCGGCCTCGCTCGCGTCGACGCAGGCGAGCGAGCCGTCGGTGGTGACGATGTAGAGCCGGTCGCCGAAGAACTGCATCGAGCACGCCGAGCCGCAGCCGGTCGCGAGCTTCCACAGGCGCGTGCCGTCCTCGGCGAAGCAATAGACGCTGGAGCAGTTGTCGCCCGCGAAGACGTATTTGCCGTCCTCGGCCGCGGCGCACGAGAACACCGTCCCGTCGCAGTCGTAGATCTTGGGATCGGTCCCGCGCTTGGTGAAGCGGTAGACCTTGTTGGCCGAGGTCGCGGCGAAGACCGTGGACTCCTCCTGCCAGCCGAAGAGCACGGAGCCCTGCGTGGGCTGGTGCCACAGCTCGCGGCCGTCCTCCCAGTCGTACATCGTCACGCCCGACGAGTGGCCGTGGTAGACGCCGAGCTCGTCGCAGCGGACCATCCAGCCCGAGTTGCCGCGCCCCTTCTTCTTCCACTGCGACTCGTCCTCGTGGTTGAAGACGGCCACGTTGCCGGCCGCGTCGGCGACGCCGAGCACGCCGTCCTTGATGTCGAGCCAGTAGATGTCGACGTCGTCGGCGATCGCGTAGGCGACCCGCGGCTGCTTGCCGCCGAGATCGTAGACCTTGCCGTCGTCGCAGCCGGCGTAGAGCCAGTCGTCGTCGGCCACGATGCATTTGACGCCGTCGGGGAGCCGGAACTGATCGAGGAGCTTGCCGTCGTGGTCGAGCGAGTAGATCGAGCCGCCCTCGTTGCCCATCCAGCAGCGCGCCTCGTCGACGAAGATGCCGAACGCGCGATCGGAGCCGCCCGAGAACCTCCAGAGCACGGGCGCGCTCGACGTGCCGGCCGCCGCCTTCTGGCTCGTGACCTCGCGCCGGGTGACGGCGCGCTTCTGGCGCTCTCCCAGGACCGCGGGCGCGTAGCCCTTCTTGGTCTTCTCGGCGATCTTCTTCTGCGCCTCGGCGCGCGCCTTCTCGGGCGAGGCGAGCTCCTTCACCTGGGTCTGGCCGTTGTCGCCGATGCGTCCGAACCGGATCGTCAGCTTGGCGCCGTCGACGATCACCTCGTAGAACTTGTGGGAGGTGCCGCCGTCTTCCGAGAGCTCGAGGTAGGTGCGCTCCGCCATGGGCCGGTAGGGTAGATCCAAAGGTCGCGCCGTGAACACCCACAACGCCCGCCTCCGGTCGATCGTGGCCGGGTCCGCCGGAAACCTGATCGAGTGGTACGACTGGTACGCGTATTCGGCGTTCTCCCTGTATTTCGCGCCGGTGTTCTTCCCGGCCGGCGACCGCACCGCCGAGCTCCTGCGCGCGGCCGCGGTCTTCGCGGTGGGGTTCGTCGTCCGGCCCATCGGGGCGTGGATCATGGGCAACTACGCCGACCGGCGCGGGCGGAAGTCGGGCCTCGCGCTCTCCGTCGCCGCCATGTGCGCGGGCTCGCTCGCGATCGCCCTCGCCCCGAGCCACGCGCGCGCCGGCGCCCTGTCGCCCGCCATCCTCGTCGGCGCGCGCCTCCTGCAGGGCCTCAGCGTGGGCGGCGAGTACGGCGCGAGCGCGACCTACCTCTCGGAGATCGCGGTCTCGCGGCACCGCGGCTTCTGGTCGAGCTTCCAGTACGTCACGCTCGTGGCGGGGCAGCTCCTCGCGCTCGGCGTCCTCGCCGCCCTGCAGCGGGCCCTGCCCCGCGCCGCGCTCCAGGCGTGGGGCTGGCGCGTCCCGTTCGCGATCGGCGCCGCGCTCGGGGTGGTCGTGTTCTTCCTCCGGCGCGACCTCGTGGAGACCGCCCCGCCCGACGCCGCGCGACGGCGGGGCGGCGCCCTCGCCCTCGTCCGCGAGCACCCGCGGGAGGCCGCGCTCGTGGTGGGGCTCACCGCCGGGGGAACGGTTGCATTCTACACGTACACGACGTACCTCCAGAAATTCCTCGTCGTCACCTCCGGCTTCGCGGCCGAGACCGCGACCACGATCACCGCCCTCGCGCTCGGGGTCTTCATGCTCCTGCAGCCGGTCGTCGGCGCGATCTCCGACCGCGTCGGCCGGCGCCCGGTGATGATCGCGTTCGGGGTCCTCGGCGCGACCACGACCTACCCCCTCCTCTCCGCGCTGGCGCAGACCCGCGATCCCCGCGCGGCGTTCGCGCTGGCGCTCGTGGCGCTCGCGATCGTCTCGGGATACACGGCGATCAACGCGGTGGTGAAGGCGGAGCTCTTCCCCGCCCACGTCCGGGCGCTCGGGGTCGCGCTCCCGTACGCGATCGCGAACACGCTCTTCGGCGGCACCGCCGAATACGTCGCGCTCTGGCTCAAGAGCGCGGGCCACGAGCGCGTGTTCTTCGCGTACGTCTCGGCGCTGATCGCGGGCTCGCTCGTGGTGTACGCGCGCATGCGCGAGACCCGCGCCGAGAGCCGTATCGAGCCGAGCGACCCCTGACCGCGCGACGCGTCAGTCGTCGTCCGGGACCTCGACGTAGCCCTCGGCCAAGCGCTCCGCGATCTTCCGGTCGGCGTCGCGCCAGGCGGCGGCCGCGCTCGAGAACGTCGTGGTGGTCGCCTCCACCGACTCGCCGCTCGCGCGGCGGACGACGTGCCGGGGGCCGTCGA
>JAEUKG010000235.1 GCA_016794325.1 Myxococcales bacterium
GCCGAGGCCGAGGCGATCCGCCTCCAGGCGATCCAGCCCGAGCTCGTGGGCGCGCTGCACGCCGCAGCCGACGCCGAGGTCATGAAGGCGGCCGCCGCCAACATGAACCTCGTCTCGCTGCTCGGCGGCAAGTCGCCGCAGGAGCTCTTCGAGCACGTCCTGCGCGGAACTCCGCTCGAGCGCACCACGCGTGACATGCGCGAGCGCTCGAAGGAGAACGGTCACCGCGTGACGCAAGACCCCGGCGACGGGGAGTAGCGTCACCGGACAGGCGATGGTGGGTGAGTCGCCACGCGGGCGCGAGGCCTTCGCGTTTCGGCTAATGGCAAGCCGATCGACTTCCAATCGATAGTTGCAGGTTCGAATCCTTGCAGCGCATTAAAAGCAGTCTCCGCCGGGAGGCTCGCTCACCGTCACTCACGCGCTGCCCATGTGCAGCATACACGCGAACGCGGAGCCCACGCCATGGGGCTCCGCGTTCGTATTCCATGGGCCACGCCCACATGCATGCATCATGCACCCATCGGGCGCGCCCTCGGTCGCCGCGGTCGCGTCAGAGGCACGGGCCCTTGCCGGGGCCGCCGCCGGCCGCGGAGTTGCAGTCGAGCGTCCCGGTCGCGGACTCCCACTTCTGGTCCGTGGCCTCGATCACGCAGTCCTTCAGCGTGCCCGACCCCGTCTCGTTGATCTCGTTGCCCTCGGAGTCCGTGCCGGCGTAGTTCCCGCTGCAGCTCGAGCCGCCCGTGCCGAAATACGACTTGAAGCCGCCGTCGTCGGGGCACCCGCGCGGCGGGGTGAACTGGTAGGGGCTGGGGCAGAGCAGCGTCCCGTCGGCCTTCGCGCAGAAGCAGCGCGACACCGTCACCTCCCGGCGCACGTAGCCGGTGCACGACGCGCCGTGTTGCCCCGTGAAGGTCTGCACCTCGGTGCAGACGGGCGACGCGTTCGACTTGCACAGGGAGCCGTCGTTGGGGTCGGAGGCGCGGCAGGTGCAGTGGTCGACCCCTGCTTCGGGGCTCGTGCAAGGAGTCGGAGCGCACGACACGTCGAAGTCGCTCTTCACGTCCTCGGCCGAGATCACCTCGGTGGCCACCCACGCGCACGCAACCGCCTGGAACTCGGGGCTCTTCGCCTTGTACTTCCGCAGCGCGGCCGACATCGTCTGCTCGGCGACCTCGGTGATGCCGATGGCAGGGTGGAAGCCCGCCGTCACCGTCCACCACAGGTCCTCCGACTTCTCCCAGCCGAGGCTCGAGCGGACCTCGAGCTTCGAGGTGTCGTTCGTCCCGCCCACCGTCATCAGGTAGAACGCGTTCGAGACGATGCCGGAGTTGATGTGGACCCCGCCGTTGTCGGTGAAGCCGACGAACTTCTTCTTCATGCTGTCGGGCTGGCGGTACTCGGGCCCGGTCAGGTTCTGCCCCACCGCTTGGTTCGACGGGTGCGCGAGGTCGCGGTAGCCCGCGGAGTAGATCAGGTCGCCGAAGAGCTCGGGGCGCCCGGCGCCTCCGATCGCCTTCTTCACGAACACACCGAAGATGTCGCCGAGCGCCTCGTTGACGGCGCCGGACTCGCCCTGGTTCACGAGCCCGCCGGGGACGCGGTGCTGCATCACGCCGTGGGTGTACTCGTGAGCGCACACGTCGAGCGCGGCCGCGAACGGCTTGAACGGGCCGCCCTTGTGGACGCTGCCGTCGTCGAAGTGGATGCCGTTCGCCATGTCCCAATACGCCGACTGGGCCGTCGCGGTGGGATCGTGGACGAAGACGCGGAGCGGGCTCCCCTTGTTGTCGAACGAGCTCCACTTGAACCGCATGCGGAAGTAGTCCTGCACGACCGCGAGGTTCGCGTGCGCGCTCACCGCCGCCCCCACGCCGCCCTGGCCCGGCGTCCGCGGATCCCAGTCGGTGAGCGAAGACGAGCCGATCGGGAAGGACTGCGGGTCCACGCTCCCGGTCGCGATCGGGGTCAGCCCCGCCTCCGCCGGCTGGACCATGATGTAGGAGCCGGGCTTGCTGCCGTCGGCCGAAACCCGGATCGCGCGCTTGGCGCCGAGGGCGTCGGTGCCGCTCCCCTCGAGCGAGGGCCGGTCTTCGTAGCCCTCGAGGAGGGCGCCGTCCTTGGCGTCGACGCGGTACGAATACACCGTGCTCACCTTCGCGCTCGCGAGGTCGACCCGCAGCGCCCAGGCGAGCTTCGCGCCCGGGCCGCTCGGGTAGAGGACCGCCTCGGGCTTGGGCGCCGGGCTCAGCCACTTGGTGTCATACTCGGGATAGCGCTTCTTGAGGTCGGCCTCCACCGCGGCCACCGCCGCCTCCGCCGTCACCGCCGGCGCCGTGGCCGCGTCCGCCGCGCGCGGGTGGGTCGAGCCGGCGATCATGGCCACCGATTTGTCCGCGCGGAACCAGACCGAGAGCGTCTTGCGGTCGATCGGCAAGCCGCCGGCCCGCTGCTGGAAGCGCGCGACGGCCTCGCCGCCCACCTCCACGACGTCGATGAAGGTGAGCTCCTGCGCCACGTCCTTCAGCTGGAAGAGGTCCTTGTATTTCCCGAGGAAGGTCCGCGCCGCGGCCTCGTAGGACACCCCGTCGACCGCGACCGGAGCGGTCGGGTCGACCGCGGTCGCGACGCGGGGCGTCCCGGTCGCCGGGTCGATCTTCACCACCCACCGGGTCCCGGTCTCCTGCTCCAGCCGCGCCTGCGGGGAGACCGCGTCCACCTTCTTGGTGCAGCCCGTCGTCCAGCACGTGGCCGCGAGGCCTACGCCCGCGAGCCAACCGACGACGAAGCGCGACGATATCTTCATACAGGGCTCCTCCTGAGAGCAAAGCTCACCCAGCGATAGACGATCGCGCGAGCGAAGACCAACACGTGACCTCGCGCGGACCGTGAGCGGCGCGTGAGCGTTCGGTGAGCACGGCGTCGACGGCGTGCGGATGGCGCGCTCAGCGGAGGGCGGCCTCGAACCAGGGCTCGGCGCGCACACCGGCGAAATCCCCGTCTTTTCGCGCGCGGGAGCGCACCGCGTCGCGCCCGAGCGCGACCGCGTGGCGGAGGGCGTGCTCGGCGCGCGCGTCGCCCTGCCGCGCGAGCGCGCACGCGAGGTTGTAGGCGAAGCGCTCCTCCGACGGCGCCGCGTAGACCGCCCGGGTGAAGAGCTCCGCCGCGCGCGGGTACTCCTTGGCCTCGTGGTGCCGCATCCCGGTGTCGTTGAAGACGCGGGCCGCGAACGTGGCCACTGGGATCCGAGTCGTCGCGAACGTCGAGCCGTGGCTCGGGTTGCGGATGTAGACCACGAAGCCGAGCTCGGACCCGTCGGGCGAGAGCGAGAGCCCGTTGAGCTGCGCCTCGTAGCAGACCCCGGGGTTCTTGGTGCAGAAGGGCGCCTTCGGAAAGACGACGAAGACCTCCCGCTCGCCCTCGAGGCGCGCGCCGATCTTCACCGACCCGGGCACGCCGTCCTCACCGTCGGGCCTCTTCGGCTCGGTCGGGGCGATCTCGCGCACCACGAGGGTCATCTCGCCGCCGAACGCGAACGTACCGGTCGGGGGCGGCGGCGTCCTCCACATCTCGCGCGCGGGGCCGATCTCGACGAGACGCTCTTCGCGGGCGAACGCGAGGAGCTGCGCCTTGGTGCGAGGCTCGGACGCGGCCTTCTCCGCGCCGCTCTTGAACGCGTGCGCGGTCGGCGTCTCGAGCGTCGTGACGCGCCCCGCCGCGTCGGTCGCGATGCACTGCGAGACGTCGCTCGCGCAGCAGACGTCGAACGCGCAGTAGACGAGCTTCGAGCCGTCGCGCGTGAAGCCGAAATGCGAGGCCGGATCGCTCATGCCCGCGCTGAGCTTGACCGGATAGCCGTCGACGCGGAGCGGACCGGGCGTGGGCTCCTTCGCGAGCGGGACCTGCGGCAGCGACCACTTCGCCGGCGTCGCGCCCGACGCGGAGGGCGAAGGCGCGCTCGCGGACGCGGACGCGTGGGCGGAGCTCGCCGCGGCGGGCGCTCCTGCGTCCGTCGTGGCGCTCGTGCCCGACAGGCGAGGCGCCGCGGCTCGCTCGCACCCGCCGAGGAGCCCGAGCACGACGAAGGCAACGGCGCCGCGCATGGTCCGGACGCGCCTCGTTCAGGCGCCGATCTGGGGGAGTCGCTCGCGGAGGCGCGCCTCGAGCTTCGCGAGGTCGAAGCGCTCGGGGCGGCCCGCCTCGGGGAGGCACGCCACGTCGTACGCCGCCACCGCCGCGCGCTTTCGCAGCGGGTCGGCGAGCCCGAGCGCGTCGCCGAGGGCGCGCAGCGTCTCGTGCTCGTCGGTCGAGACGACGCCGTCGGCTTGCGCGAGCCACGCCCCGAGCGCGAACGTGAGCACCTGCTCCCAGCTCGACATCCCGGCGAGGTCGAGCTCGCGGAGGTTCGGTCGCGTCTTGGTCGCGGCCTCGACCGCGGCCACGTCGGCCTCCGAGAGGCCGCTGTCGCGAGCGGCGCGGAGGAGCCCGACGGCCTCCACCTTCTGGAGCGAGCCGTCGGCCCAGCCGACGGCCGCGAGCGCGAGGAACGATTGCGTGGGGAGCGTCATGGCCGCCAGGGTAGTCCAGTTTCGCCGCTCGGGCACATGGCAGCGCGCTCCGGCCGGTCGAACCTCCTCGGATCGGCGCCCCGCGTTACGCTCTATGCTGTCGGCCATGCGTTCGCCGTCCAGCACCGCGCCGTCGCGGGCCCTGCCCGTCCTCGCCCTCCTGACCGTCACGTCGTTCGCGGCGTGCCGCGACCCGGCGACCAGCGCGGGCGCGGGCGCAGGCTCGGCAGCAGGGTCCGGCGCCGGCGCGGGCAACGCCGAGCCGAGCCGCGCCGCGGTGCAGACGTGCAAGCCCTCGAGCGTCGCGGGCCAGGCGGCCTGCCCGAGCCGCGATCTGCCGCCGAGCAACGCGACCTCGTCGACCGGATGCCGCTCCGACGCCGAGTGCACCCGAGGGGTGAACGGGCGCTGCGTGCGCGCCGAGGCGCCGAGCGCGGCGCCGCGGCACAACCTCCTCGCCGGGCCTCCGCCGCCGCGGCAGGAGACCCTATGCCTGTACGACGAGTGCCGCGCCGACGCCGACTGCGGCGCCCGCGGGCGCTGCGTCTGCGGCGGGCCGACCCGGCGAAACACGTGCTTCCCCACCGACCAGTGCCTGTCGGACCGCGACTGCGCGAGCGGATCGCTGTGCAACTGCGGCGACGAGGGCGCCCCCAACCAGTGCCGCGAGAGCACGTGCCGGACCGACTCGGACTGCGCCCCGGGCTTCCCCTGCGCCGAGAGCCAGGGCGGGCGCTACTGCCGCACGGCCAGGGACGCCTGCCGCGCCGACGCCGACTGCGGGAGAGGCCGGCAGTGCCGCTACGTGAGGGGCGAGCGCGGCTGGTCCTGCGCGTCTTCGGGCCCGGTCATGTATCCTGGTTGAGATAGTCCGCTCGCCGCGCGGGGAGCCTCACGGCGAGGCGTCGGGCGCCCCGCCGTCGGCGCGGCCGCCCTGCACGAGCCGGACCGGCACGTTGACGAGCGTCTCCTCGGGCAGGGCTTGGGTGTGGATGCCGGCGAACGCGCGCTGAAGACACGCGAGCGTCTTGTCCGGGAACCCGTCGGAGCGGGCCACGGTCACCGTGCGGACCTCGCCGTCGGGCGCGATGGTGACTTGCAGGACCGCCGAGCCCTCGCCCCGAGGGTCCTCGTTCAACAGCGCCTGGAAGCATCTCTGGAACCGAGGGCGGAGCGCGGCCACCGTGGCTTGGATGGTGAGCCCGGCCGGAGGCACCCATTTCGCCCCCTCGGCCCGCGGACCGGCGTCGGGTGGCGGCGCCGCGGACGCGCTCGGCGGCGGGGAGGCCGCGGGCGCCGCCCCGAGCGGCGCCGGAGACACCGCCGGATCGCGCCCGCACCCCCACGCGCCGACGGCGAGGCAGGCCGCGGCGACGAGCGCGCCGCGGCTCAGCGGAGCCTCGCGACGTCCCAGCGGACGCGACGGGCCGACGGGCCGCGCGCCTCGAGGGTCACGTCCTCGTGGGTGATGGCCGACGTCGCGCCGAGGGGCGTCGTGACGCGCAGGCGATCCACGCCGCCCTCCGGGCCGGCGGCCACGCAGCCGTCGGTGCACGAGGCGACCGCGTCCGCGGCGACGACCGGGAGACCGCTCGCCGCGCCCGCCGCGCCGCGACGCGCGAGGAGCGTCGTGCCGTCGGCGAGCGTGATCTTGGCCTCGCGGCCCGCGGAGAGCGCCACCACCACGTCCAGGCGATCCTTCACCGTATCGGGCGTCACGACCGTGGGATCGGTCGCGGGCGCGAGCGTGTCGATCGACGCGTCGAGCATGGGCACGATGCCGCCGTCGGCGAGGAGGAGCGGCAGCTTGCCGAGGGGCGCGGGGACGACGACGTGCCGCCCGCCCTCGTAGACGGTGCGGTCGTCGAAGTCGACCCACTTGCCGGGCGGGAGCCAGGTGTCGCGCGTGCGCGCGCCGCGGCGGACGACGGGCGCCGCCCAGAGCGACGGGCCGAGGTAGTACTCGAACTCGGCCTTCTGCGCCTCCGGGTCCTTGGGGTGGAGCAAGAACGGGTGGCGCATGATCGGGGTGCCGCTCTGGTTCGCCTGCCGGATGAGCACCTCGAAGTAGGGCGCGAGCCGCGTGTGGAGCCGCGCCATCGCCGAATACACCGCGATCGTCTCGTCGTCGTTCCAGAGCCTCCACTTCGTCTTCGCGGGGCCGATCGGGTTCGAGCACGCGTTCTGCTCGATCATGAAGGGCACGACCGCCGACGCCTCGGCCCAGCGGAGGTACACCTCCTTGTCGTTCGGGGCGTCGGTGATGCACTTGAAGCCCGTCGTGTCGCTGCCGTACATCGACACGCCGCTCATGCCGAGGTTGAGCCCGGCGCGCACGGTGGACGGGATGCCTTGCGTGTCGTCGAAGGTGGCCTCGGAGTCGCCGCCCCACACCGCGGGCGCGTACTTCTGGGTGCCGGTGTAGCCCGACCGCACGAAGAACACGTAGTCGCCGGGGCGGCGGCGCTCCATCACCTCGTGGGCGGCCTTCGCGCTGAGCACCGGGTACTCGTTGTGCACCGCCTCGCCGTTGCGCCCGTCGGCGAAGCGCCACGGGCGGCGCATGTACTCGCCGAAGTCGTGCATCCAGCCGTCGTAGCCGAGGTCGAGGGCGCGCTCGAGGAGGCTCTCGAACCACCTCGACGCCTCGGGGTTCGTGAGATCGATCGCCACGAGCTGGAGGAGCTCTCCCGAGATGAACTCGGTCGTCGCCGGCGCGCCCTCGGGCGTCTTCACGAAGTAGCCCTTGCTGGTGCCGAACGCGAGGTCGTCCTTGATCGAGTCCTTCTTGATGGCCACGTGCGAGTTGTTGTACGCGGCGACCTTGTAGCCGGCGCCGTGCGCCGCCGTCGTCCACGCCCGCAGGTCGTCCTCGCGGCCGAGCTGCGATTTCGCGGGGAGGAAGTGGACCGCGTCGTCGAGGCGCGTCGTCGGCACCTTGCGCTTGCGGAGCATCTGCCACTCCGGCACGCCGTCGACCTTGTTGTCGTAGCTCACGCGGCGCGAGGGACCGAACACCCAGGTCGCGGGGATCATCGGGCGGCCGGTGTCGCGGGTGAAGTCGTCGAGCGACGCCAGCGGGTCGTCGTGGACGTACACCACCGTCTCGAACGACGTGGTGTTCGCGGCGATCCGCCAGGCGTCGGGCCGCTCGCTCCCGAAGTGGGTCTCGGTGCGGTACGTGGTGGCGAGGTGGACCGCGTAGCCCGCGCTCGACAGGAAGAACGGCACCGGGAAATACGTCATCGACGGCCCGTTGGGGAACGGGTTGTCGGGCCGCACGCCGACCGCCTCGCCCTTGCCGAGCCCGCCCTCCTCGGGCCACGAGTAGAGCGAGTGGCCGCGGTGGTCGACGGTCGCGAAGCGCTCGCCGAGACCGAAGAAGTGCTCGTCGGGGCGGAGCGCGAACGAGAGCTGCGCCTTGTTCCACGGCGACCCGGGCTCTTTGGCGTCCGGGCCGGCCGTGCCGCGCGCGGTGGTCACGATGCGCACCTTCGCCCCCTCGACCGAGACCTCGACGTCGACGGTCCCCCGGTCCGCCGAGAGCGAGAACGCGGCCTTGTCGGCGCTCTGGGAGATCACCCGCGGCGCCCCGCCGTGCGACCACGCCTTCTCGTCGGGCACGTAGCCGTCCCAGCCGGGCAGGAGGCGCACGCCGTCGATCCCGTCGTCGCGCGCCGCGCCCGGCGTGCCGTAGGCCCCCTCACCGCCGGGCAGCGTCGAGAGCACGACGGCGCCGGCCGCGTTCTTGACGTGGATCCGGAAGGGCGCGAGCTCGACGGTCACGCGCGCCGCGGGGCTCGCGAGCTCGACCGGCGCGGGCGATTCTTCGTCGTCACACCCGGCGCCGGGGACGAGCGCGACGAGCGGAAGGAGGAGCAAGGGGGCGCGGCTTCGCATCGACGGGAAACGTAGCGCGCCCGCCGGCCCGTGCCCACGAAAGCTTCGCCTCGCGCGAGAGGCGCTTCACCGCGAGCTCGAGCCGGAGGGCGTCGCCCTTCGAGGGGCACCGGCGCTTCACCAGGAGCTCGAGGGGGCCGCGCCCACGCGTGTATTTTGCACCTTTTCCGGCGGCGTGCTGGGCGAGGCGGGCGGCCACGTCGCGGGCGATGCCGGTGTAGAGGCTGCCGTCCCCGCAGGCGAGCAGGTACACGAACCAGGGTTCGCCACGAGAGCGACGCGCGGCCACCAACCGAGGATACACTGGGGCTCGATGGCCCAAGGCAGCAACGTCGACGAGATCGTCGCCCGGGCGCTGCTCCAGCGAGGGGTGGTGTCGGAGACCGCGATCGACCACGCGCGCGCGGTCGCGCTCCGCAACGTCCGCCTCCCGATCGCCGAGCTCCTGATCGAGCTCGAGCACGCCCGCGCGGAGGACATGGCGCTCGCCTTGTCGAGCTTGACCGGCGCGCCCGTCTGGGACGGCCAGGGGCTCGACCTCGCCGCCGCGCGCAGCGTCGACCCGACCTCGTCCACCGTGCTCGTGCGCAGGGACGGGAAGCGGGTGACGTACGCCACGTTCGCTCCCCACGACGAGCTCGAGCGGCAAGACGTCCGCTTCTCGGCGGGCGCGACCTCCGCCGAGCCCGTCGTCGCCACCCCCCAGGTGCTCGCGCGGGCGATGTGGGCCGCGCGCGCGGAGCAGCGCATCCCCGAAGCCGCGCGCCTCCTCGCCCGCGATCCGCGCGGGGGCGGCCTCGGCGACGACGACGAGGCGCGCTTCCGCGACGCGTGCGAGGCCGACGACGCGGAGGTGTGCGTGAAGCTCGCCAACGTCGTCATGCTCGACCTCCTGTGGCAGAGCCCCGGCGCGGCGGCGCGCGTCGTCCTCGGGGACGCGCCGCGCCTCGAGGTCGGCTTCGAGGGCACCTTCGAGCGCGTGATCGACCTCGGCGTCCCCGCGGCGCGGGTCGAGAGCGTCCTCACCCGGCTCGCGTGGCGGTGGAAGGCGATGGCCGGAGTCGAGATCGGCCACGGAGAGCGCTCCGGCTGGATCAACGTGAGCTCGCGGTCGCGCCACCTCGCCTTCGCGTTCTCGGTGGAGCCGACCGACCGCGGCGCCACCGCCGTCGTCGGGCGGCAATGCCACTGGGCCGGCGCCGGAGTCCCCGAGGATCCGCGGTGGGGCTCGTGGCAAGAGGCGATGGACGCCGCCAGCGCGGCGATGCTCGACGAGGTCGTGGCCGGCGAGCGGTGGCTGCGGTCGGCGGTGCGCGCCGCGCAGGAGATCGGCCCCGAGGCGCGCCTCGAAGAGGTGGTGGCGACCTGGGACCTCGCGTCCTTCCTCGACGAGCAAGACCGGGAGGACGAGGCGCGCGGGCTCGCGAGCCGCGCCCTCGCCCTCGCCGAGGAGCTCGCTCTCGGGCCGCGCGCGATCGGGGGCATCACCGCGCTCCTCGGCAACACCCAGATCCACGATCTCGCCGCGCGCGTGCAGGCGTACACCCGCGCCGACGAGCTCCTGCGCTCCCCCGGCGCCGGCCGGTGGCCCTCGAGCTTCGTCGCCGTGAACATCGCCTTCGCGGAGCGCGTGCGCGGGAACCCCGATCGCGCCGTCGACGCCGCCGACGCCGCGATCGCGGAGGAGCAGCGGTGGCTCGGCGGCCTCGGGCGCGTGGGGGCGTACGCCAAGATCGAGGCGGCCCACGCCTACGCCGACCTCGGGCGAGTCGCCGAGGCCGAAGCCTCGATCCGGGAGGCCGCCTCCTTCGCCGAGCGCGTCGGGGTCGATCCGCGTCACCTGGACCTCGCGTTCGGGCGCGTGGCGCTCGCCGCCGGGCGCGTCCCCGAGGCGCTCGCGTGCTTCGAGCGCGGCGTCGCCCGCGGCGGCGAGGACGGGACCGTCTTTTCGCCCCAGCAGCTCCTCGTCGGGCGCGCGCAGGCGCTCTCGCAGCTCGGGCGCGTGGCCGAGGCCCAAGGCGCGGCCGAGCGCGCGATGGCCGCGCTGCCGAAGCCGAGCGCGTTCTCGACCTGGCTCCGCGGGCTCCTCGAGCCCACGCTGCAGCGGCGCGGCCCGTACCGCTGACGGCGGGGTACCCGGCTTCGTCGGGCGCGCAACGGGGCCGACCTCGGCTATCCTCGGCTCGATGGTGCAAGTGCCGGAGCGCTTCACGATCCTCGAGGAGGCGGGGGCCGGCGGGATGGGGACGGTGTACCGCGCGCGCGACGCGGAGACCGGCCCCCCGAGCTCCGCGCTCCCCTCGCCGCCGTGGCGCGCTGGTCGACCGACCGCCTGTCGGCGATGAAGGACGGCCTCACCGCGGCCCCGGAGTACAAGCTCTCCGAGTACCTCATGGCCGTGGCCGCGCTCGACGACGAGCTCTGAACCGCGCGCCTGCCGCGGCGCGCTATCCCAGGTCGAATACTCGAGCGAAGACGTCGCCGACGAGGGCGCGCGCGTCCGGGCCGAGCTCGGCGAAGACCTCGGCGACCACCTCGGCGAGCGGCGGCTCCCGATCCACCAAGAACCGCGCCGTCTCGAACGCGAGCGCCGCGTGGCGCGCCTCGTCACCGGCGATCTTGGTGTAAAATGCACGCACAGCGGCGGGCAGCGTCGGGTCCTCGGCGCGGGCCGCCGCGCGCGCCGCGGCCAGCGCCTCCCCGACGCACCCGCCGCGGAGCACGTCGACGAGGAGATCGCGGGCGAGCGCCGGCCCCGCGCGCAGCGGAGCGACCGCCTCCGGGAGCGGGCCCGGGCCGATCGGCGCCCCGCCGAGCGCCGAGGCGAGGTCGAACGCCTCGCGCGCGTGCCGGATCTCGTCGCCGAGCGCGGCGTGGGTCTGGTGCACGAGGGGCTCCGGCGCCCCGAGCGCGACGAGCTCGCAGAGCGTCCGCGCGAACGCGGCGACGCTCGCGTGCTCCTCGAAGGCGCCGCGCGCGATCTCGGCCGCGAGGCCGACGTCGACGCCCACCGCGAGCTCGGGGCGCGCCGAAGACCAAGGCCCACCGACCGCGGGGGCGCGCCGCGGCGCGCCGTCGACCACGAGCGGGCGCCCCTCGTAGACCGGCGGGTGCTCGATGCACGTCCCGCCCGGCGAGAAGCTCGCGCCGTTGAAGTTTCGCTGGCAGTAGAGCCCCGGCGCGCACGAGTCACCGGCGCCGCACGGCTTCCCCAGCGTTCCGGCGCCGGTGGCCGGCGCCGGCTTGCCCTTCGACGTCGGCAACGCGCTCGCCGACGCGGACGCGACGGGCGACGCGGACCCGGACGCGGACGCCGCGGCGGAGCTCGACGGCGCCGCCGACGCGATCGGCGCGCTCACCACGGCGGAGCCGTCCGCGCCGTGGCAGGCCGCCGCCAGCCCGAGGTGTGCGAGGATGAGCGCCGTCGTTCGGTTCGTCGACATCCGAAGATGGTAGCGGATCACTCCAGCTCTTCGAAAAGCGACTGCAAGAAGCGGTACGTGAGGCCCCACACCACCTCGTCACCGACGAGGTAGCCGGGGAGCGTCCACTTCGCCCCCTCGTGCATCACCGAATACGTCGTCTTGCGCTCGCCCCGCGCGAACGGGCCGAGCGGCGCCCACACGGTGTGCGCGACCTCCGGGCTGTACGCGAGCGGGGGATCGCCGGTGACGGTGAAGACGTAGGGCCGGACCACGAGCCCGGTCTTGTGCGTCGGGGTGTCGGGGAGCGGCCCGACGAGCTTGCCGCCGGCGTCGAGATCGAGCCCGACCTCCTCGAGGGTCTCGCGCACCGCGGTCGCGAGGAGGTCGCGGTCGCTCGGATCGCGGCGACCGCCGGGGAACGCCATCTGCCCCGACCACGGGTCCCCCTCGCGCTCCGCGCGCTTGATGAGGAGCACCTCGGCGCCGTCCGAGCCGTCGCGGAGGATCGCGGCCACGGCCGCGCTCGGGTCGGCCGACGCCGGGCGGAGGGTGAGGCGCGTGAGCCGCGGCACGATGACGCCGAGGTCGAGCGACCGCCCGCTCATCGGTAGGGCTCCTCGCGCTTCGGCGGCTCCACCCAGCTCGCGCCGATCACGTCGTCCCAAGGGATCGACTTGGGCCGCACGATATACTCTTCGAGATAGCCGCACTCGGCGCACACGAAGGCCTCGACGCGGCCCACGGCCTCGAGCAC
Organism: Myxococcales bacterium; assembly: GCA_016794325.1. GTDB lineage: Bacteria > Myxococcota_A > Polyangia > Polyangiales > Polyangiaceae > SXNL01. Next base: position 12,648 of record JAEUKG010000235.1, read on the forward strand.
GTGGCCGTCGCCGCCGAGGATGCCCACCGTCGGGGCGCGGCGCACGAGCATGCGCGGCTCCTCGGGGCGCGAGCTCTCGATGTGGAGGATGCGCTCTGCCGCGCACTTGGGGCAACGACCGGAGTGCTTCATCGCCCTTCACCCTAGGTTCACCGGGGAGGATTGTGAATCACGCACGGCGCCGACGTGAGGCTCACCGGCATCGGTTTTGATGGCCACAGACCTCAGCGGTGCGAAAAATATTCAGGCATTTCGGGCACCTCGCACCTCATGCGACCGGGCACGAAGCGTGCTTTTCGCGCGCGGTTCGAGGTCGGTCCCATGCGCTCTCTTCTCCGTATCGTCATCCCGGCGCTGGTCGCCGGCGCCGCGGCCTGCTCCAACGCAGACCCCACCCAGCTCCGCGGCTACCCCGAGCAAGCGGAGGACTCGACCGAGCCGACGCCGGGCGCAGGATCGCCGAGCAGCGACTCCGGCCCGCGGGCCGACGGCGGCGCGTCCGACGCGAGCGTCGACGCGCCCGTCGGGGACGGAGGCGCGATCGGCGACGCGGGGGCGGACGCGGCGCGCGACGGCGGGCTCGAGGGAGGCGCGCTCGACGGCGGGGCCGACGCCGGAGCCACGAGCGCGTTCACCGGCGCGGGCGCCTACACCTCCAAGACCGGCGACTCGGCGCGAAAGAACGCCCACAACTTCGCCGGCAACAACCCGACCACCAACCCCGCCAAGCAGGCGTGCCTCGGCTGTCACGTCGCGGGCGGCTCCGCGCCCGCCTTCTCCTTCGGCGGCACCGTGTTCAAGGACGTCGCGGGGACCATGCCGGCGAGCAACGTCGAGATCCGCGTTCGCGACCTCGCCGGGAACGCGGTGAGCGTGTACACCGACGCCGACGGGAACTTCTTCTCCAAGGCCGCGTTCACCTTCCCGGCCCACACCGGCGCGCGCGATGGGGCCGCGACCAAGCTCATGGTGACGCTGCCCGGCAACGGCAACTGCAACTCGACCGTCTGCCACGGCGGCGCGCAGGGCTGGATCCACGTGCCCTGAGCGTGCAACGCTCGGAGCGTGCACCGCGCGCTCCCTCTCGCCCTCGTCGTGCTCGTCGCGCTCACCGCGAGCGCCGCTGCGCGCGCCGAGCCGGTCGCGCCCGCGGTGCGCGACACCGCCGACTCGAACCTCTCGGGTGGGCGCACCGCGCTCACCGTGGTGCGCGGCGGGGACGTCGACGGGCGGATGGGCTCGCTCTCGTGGGCCGGCGCCCACGCGGGTTGGGGCTACGAAGACGCGGCCACCGTGCGCCACGTCACGTGGTTCGCCCTCGGCGGCGGCCCCCGCGGCATCGAGGGCGGCATCGGCGCCGCGATGTCGGGCGGGCTCCGGCTCCCGGCCGCGAGCCCCCACTCCGCCTTCGTGCGCGCGGGGATCGAGGGCGCCCTCTTCGGCAACCTCCTCGCCTACCACTCGATCCTCGAGCTCCCCCAATTGCATGCAGGATACCAGTATCTCGTCCGGGGCACGCTCTTCGAGGTCGCGGCGAAGGGCGGCTGGCTCCTCCTCGGGCGTCACGACGTCGGCGAGGACGGCCGGCGAGTCCTCGACGGCTCCCCCGAGGCCGGGGCCCTCGCCGCCCTCGTCACCCGCTCGGTCGTGATGCGCGGCGCGTTCGCGCGGGTGTTCGTCACCGACGACGCGCGCCCGGTGGACCTCTTCGAGGCGAGCGCATGCGGGATCGCGGTCCCGGTCGCCGTCTGCGCCGACGTGCGGGTCGAGCGCGGCGACGTCTACGGGCCGACGAGCGCGCTCCTGCCCGGCGCGCGCTCCACGTTCGTCGGCCTCACGGTGGGGGTGGCGCGGGACGAGGACGCGAACCGAGTCCGCAACGCGAAGAAGAACTGACCTCGCTGGTCAGGCGACCGCGAGGGGGCGCGCCCGCGGCTCGCCGTCGGGGCCCGCGGGCTCGATCACGACGAGCGCGCGCTCGGGGAGCTCGGTCCACGCCTCGTCGGTGAGCCGCTCGCTCGCGACCACGACCGCAGGGGTGCGCCGCTGCTCGCGGGTGGCGTGGCGCTCCAGCACGTGGAGCGACCGACCGAGCCGGTGCGCGTAGAGGCGACCGCCGCACGAGAAGAGGAAGTTCACGGATCCGACCTCGCGCATCGCGTGGAGCTCGCGCACCGCCGCGATCACGCCCTTCTCCACGTCGCCGGCCTCGTCGATCCGGGTCGCGACGAAGGCGAACAGGCGCTCGCTGTCGGTGTCGCCCGTCACCTCGGCGGCGCGCTCGCGCGAGGCGAGGGCGAGCACCCGCGCGACGTCCTTCACCGTCCCGTTGTGGGCGAACACGAACGGCCCGCGCTGGAAGGGGTGGGTGTTCGAGAGCGCGGTCTCCCCCACCGTCTTCTGTCGCACGTGGGCGATGAGCATGGTGGCCTCGGTGCCGCTCGACACCTCGTCGTAGCGCGGGCACGCGGCGGCGCACGCGGTGCTCTTGTGGAGGGTCCAACCCTCGGGGCCGCGCGTCGCGATCCCCCACCCGTCTTTGTGCTCGCGCGACAGCGTCGACAAGCTTCGAGGCGCGTCGCGGAGGAGCACACGGAGGGCGACGGGGCGCGCCGCCACGAGGCCGAACATCCGGCACATCTCCTCATTTTACGCCTCGCGCGCGCGCGAGCTACTTTTCGGAGGAAAGCGGCGCCCGGAGGCACCGGAGGACGGCGCGCTCCGAGGCCTCACGGTCGGCGTCGGTCATCGCGAAGGGGTCCTTCCCTGCCACGCAGAGGAGGGTCCCCGCCGCGAGGTCGGTTCGGGTCACGGACGCGACCTCGTCGATCGAGACGGCCGCCTCGCGAGGGACGATGACGCGCCAGCCCGGCGAGCGGGCGTAGCGGCGCGCCGTGTCGGCGTGATCGTGGCCGAAGTGGAGGCCGGCGAAGTGCTCGTAGGCCGACATGTCGTCCCAGGGAGCCTCCCCGGCGGGGCCGACGAAGCCGCCGACGCAGCTCGTGATGTCGGCGGCCTCGGAGAAGAGTCGGTGGACGAGATCGCCGAGCGCGCGGCGCTCTTCGGGCGCGTCGGGGCGCGGGAGGGCGAAGATCAGGTCGATGGGCACGATGCGCGGCATGCGCCCCTGCTCGGCGAGGCTCTGCCGCATCGCGGCCTCGAAGATCGTCGTGCCGTGCGGTTGGTGCCGCAAGCGGACGTGCGCGGTGTTGTCGCCGCCCGCGTCGTAGGGGACGTGGAGCCGGACGTCGGCCTCGACGGCGAGGTTCTTGGGGACGAGCGACAGCTCGCGATCGCTCGCCAGGTGATGCTCGAACCCGAAGCGGGCCTTGAGCTTGGGGTGAGTGCCGGCGGCCGTCACGGAGATCTCGAGCGGCTGCCTCGCGAGCCTCCGCGCCAGCGCGGTGCCGGCGTCGAGGAGCCACTCCTCCAGCTCGGAGAACGGCCCGTCGAAGCCGACGTAGCCGCACAAGAACGCGTCGCCGGCGTAGCGCTGGGCGTCGGTGAG
>JAEUKG010000277.1 GCA_016794325.1 Myxococcales bacterium
TTCCGCGCCGTCGCGGAGATGGTCGGCCGCTCGGATCGCCTCGTCCACCGCAAGGACGGCTCGAGCCCCAAGGCCGACAAGCTCGACTTCTCCAAGGTCCTCACGCCGTCGCGGTCGATGGCGCGCCGGCCGGAGCGCGCCGTGCTCTCGTACGCGGTGCCGCAGGATCACGGCCTCGCGGGCGCGCTCGACGAGGCGCTCATCGCCCGGGCCGCGCCCGCGCTCGAGCGCAAGGAGGCCGTCGCCATCGAGGTCGCGATCGAGAACAAGCACCGCGCCGTGGGCGCGATGCTCTCGGGGGAGATCGCGCGCCGCTTCGGCGCCGCGGGGCTCCCCGAGGCGACGATCTCGGTGCAGGCCCGCGGGTCGGCGGGCCAGAGCTTCGGCGCGTTCGGCGCGCACGGCCTCGTGCTCTCGCTCGAGGGCGAGGCCAACGACTACGTGGGCAAGGGGCTCTCCGGCGGCGTGATCGCCGTCCGCCCGCACCGCGCCTCCACCTATCCCGCGAGTGACAACGTCATCGTCGGCAACACCGTGCTCTACGGCGCGACGAGCGGGCGCGCGTTCTTCGCCGGGCGCGCCGGCGAGCGCTTCTGCGTGCGCAACAGCGGGGCCCAGGCGGTGGTCGAGGGCACCGGCGACCACGGGTGCGAGTACATGACCGGCGGCGTCGCGCTCGTCCTCGGCGCGGTCGGGCGCAACTTCGCGGCGGGGATGAGCGGCGGGATCGCCTACGTGCTCGACGAGGGCGGCCGCTTCGCCTCCCTCTGCAACCGCGAGACGGTGGAGCTCTGCGAGCTCGACGAGGGCGACGTCGCCATCGTGCGCGGGCTCTTGGGCGAGCACCTCGCGCGCACCGGCAGCGCGCGCGCCGCGCACGTGATCGGCTCGCTCGAGCGGCTCGCGGCGCGCTTCGTGAAGGTCTTCCCCCACGAATACCGCCGCGTCCTCGAGGCGCGCCGCGGCCCCGCGGGGGCGGCCCCGAAGGCGGCGCACCATGGCTGATCCCCGCGGCTTCCTGAAGCTCGGGAGGAAGAAGGCGTCCGAGCGCCCCGTCGCCGAGCGCGTCCGGCACTTCCACGAGTTCGTGGAGCCGCCGCCGCCGCCGGCCCTCGCGGAGCAGGCCTCGCGGTGCATGGACTGCGGCGTCCCGTTCTGCCATCAGGGCTGCCCGCTCGGCAACCTCGTCCCCGAGTGGAACGACCTCGTGTGGAAGGGCTCGCTCGACCTCGCGCGCGCGCGCCTCCTCGCGACCAACAATTTCCCCGAGATCACGGGGCGCGTCTGCCCCGCTCCCTGCGAGGCGTCGTGCGTGCTCGCGCTCGAGGGCGAGCCGGTGGCGATCAAGGACATCGAGCGCGCGATCGCCGACACCGAGGACTTCGCGCCCGTGAAGGCGGCGCGCCGCACCGGCCGCCGCGTCGCGGTGGTGGGGTCGGGGCCGGCCGGGCTCGCCGGCGCCCAGGAGCTCGCCCGCCGCGGGCACGACGTCGTGGTGTACGAGCGCGACGCCGCGGCCGGCGGCCTGCTCCGCTACGGCATCCCGGACTTCAAGCTCGAGAAGGGCGTGATCGATCGCCGCGTCGCGCAGATGGAGGCGGAGGGCGTGCGCTTCTCGTGCGGGGTCGACGCCGCGTCGCCGGCGATCCGCTCCGAGCTCCGCACCTACGACGCGGTGCTCCTCGCCGTGGGCGCGCGGCGGCCGCGCGACCTCGAGGTGCCAGGGCGCGCGCTCGCGGGCGTCCACTTCGCCATGGACTACCTCACCCAGCAGAACCGGCGCGTCGCGGGCGAGGTGGTGGAGGGCGGCGTCGACGCCCGGGGCAAGCGCGTCGTCGTGATCGGCGGCGGCGACACCGGCTCCGACTGCGTAGGCACGGCGATCCGCCAGGGCGCGGCGCGCGTCACCCAGCTCGAGATCATGCCGCGCCCGCCCGACGCACGTCGGGAGGACAACCCGTGGCCGGAGTGGCCGCTCGTCTTCCGGACCTCGTCCTCGCAGGAGGAGGGCTGCGATCGCGAGTTCGCGGTGAAGACGGTGGAGATCGTGGGCGCGGAGGGCCGCGTGACGGGGCTGTCGGCGGTGCGCGTCACCCTCGACGGCGGGCGCCTCGTCGACGTCGCCGGCTCCGCGCACGTCATCGAGGCCGATCTCGTCCTCCTCGCGATGGGCTTCACCGGCCCCGAGGCCTCACCGCTCTACGCCGCCCTCGGGGTCGACCTCGACGCGCGGGGCAACGTCGCCGTCGACGGCGAAGGTCGGACCTCGGCGCACAACGTGTATTGTGCAGGCGACGCGTCGCGCGGGCAGTCGCTCGTCGTGTGGGCGATCGCCGACGGCCGCCGCGCCGCCCACGCGATCGACCGGGCGCTCGGAGCCGCGGTCCGGCCCCTCGCCGTAGTCGGCGGGTGACGCCGCTGTGAACGGGCGGGCACCGGCGTCCGCGCCGGGGCGTGAAACGGCGGGTATTTTCAGCGGTCTCGCCCGGCCCTGTCTTTGCAGTGCCCGGGCCCCGATGTCTTCTTCGCTTCGCGCCGCGGCCCTCGCCGCGGCAGCGGCTTCGCTCGCCTTCGCCACCGGCTGCTCGACGACGATCTCGACCCTCCAGCCCGCGGAGACGGTGGGTAGGAACAAGTGGCACGTCGGCGTCGCCCAGGACGTCAGCATCCCCGTCGGGCGCGTCACGAGCGTCACCTCCACCGGCGCGACCACCGCCGCCAAGATCCTCGCCGACTCGAGCTACAAGCCGACCGACCAGGACCGTCGCGAGATCCTCGACGCCGGCCTCGGCCTCATGCTCAACCCGCCGGGCACGACGCCGGACGTCATGGTGCGCTACGGCTTCGTCGACGGCTTCGACGCCGGCGTCCGCTACTCGGGGACCCAGGTCCACCTCGACGCGAAGGCGCAGTTCCTCACCACCGCCGACGGCTGGGCGGGCTCGGTGTCGATCGGCTACTCGAGGCACCTCTACTCGAGCACGGTGTTCGACGTGCTCGAGGTCCTCGACATCATCTCGTTCCAGCGGCACAACCTCGAGCTGCCGGTGCAGTTCGGCCACCGCCTCGGCGACTACGGTCACCTCTGGATGGGTGCAAAATACATCGGATCGTACTACCGGATGGACTCGGCCCTCGCGGGGGTCGGCCTCCCCAGCACCGCCGGGCTCATGCACTACGTCGGCCTCAACTCCGGCATCGCCCTCGGCTACAAATACGTCTTCGCCATGGCCGAGCTCACGGCGATGGAGATGATCGCCAAGCCGGAGGTCTTCGGCCAGCCGGTCGACATCGGCGGCCTCGTGATCATGCCGGCGGTGGGGGTGATGGCGCGTTTTCCCTGAGGCGCGGCCCCGGAAAAAACCGCTCTTCCCGCCCGGAGGCAAGCGGCGATATCCTCGTAGGTGCATGGAATCCCTACCGTCCTGCTCCTGTGGAGGCTTTGTCCCCGCGCGCGCGTCCGCGTGCCCGCACTGCGGCGCCACCGTCACCGGGCGCGTCGCGAAGGTCGCGAAGGCGATCCTCGGCGTGGCCGCCGGCGGGTCGGTGGCGGTGACGTTGATGGCCTGCTACGGGCCGCCGCCGCGATCGATGGAAGACACCCGACCGCCGATCCCGCCGAGCTCCGCCGACGTGCCGCGCGCCGCGCCCGACGCCGCCGCGCCGTCCACCCCCGTGTCTCGCTGACCCGCGTATGGCTGCCATCGGCATCGACCTCGGGACGACGAACACCGCCATCGCTGCCGTCGTCGATGGGGTGGCGGTCACGCTGGAGGACGAGAAGGGCCGGCGCCTGCTGCCGTCCATCGTCTCGTTCCACTCGTCGGGCAACGTGCTCGTCGGGCACAACGCCAAGGAGCGCCGGCTCGTCGACGCCGCGAACACGATCTACTCGACCAAGCGCATGATCGGTCGGGCGTTCAGCTCGCCCGAGGTCCAGTCGCACGTCGGGAAGTTCCCGTACAAGCTCGTCTGCGGCGTCAAAGACACGACGATGGTCGAGGCGCGCGGCGTGCAATACGCCCTGCCCGAGATCAGCGCGTTCGTGCTTCGCCGGGCCAAGGCCATCGCCGAAGCGGCGCTCGGGCAGACGGTCGACCGCGCCGTCATCACCGTCCCCGCCAACTTCAACGATCTGCAGCGCGCGAGCACGAAGGTCGCGGGCAAGCTCGCGGGCCTCGAGGTGCTGCGCATCCTCAACGAGCCCACGGCCGCCGCGCTCGCCTACGGGCAGTCGGTGCAGAAGTCCGAGCGGGTCGCGGTGTACGACCTCGGCGGAGGCACGTTCGACATCACCCTCCTCGACCTCTCGGGCAGCGTGTTCGAGGTCCTCTCCACCGCCGGCGACACGGCGCTCGGCGGCGACGACGTCGACACGCTCATCGCCGACAAGATCGCGGGCGAGATCCTCCGCGCGCACCGCTACGACCCCCGGCGCGACTCGTATTCGTACGGCACGCTGCGGATCATCGGCGAGTTCGTGAAGCAGCAGCTCTCGACGACCGACGACGTCACGTTCGAGGTGCGCGACATCGGCCCCGCGATGAAGGGCGAGATGTCGCACGTCTTCCGGATGACGCGCGCCGAGCTGGAGGCGCTCGCCAAGCCGCTCGTCCAGCGCACGCTCGACGTGGTGGCCGACTCGGTGCAGCGCGCGGGCTTGAGCGCGAAGGCGTTCGACAGCGTCATCCTCGTCGGCGGCTCGACGCGGATGCCGCTCGTGTCGCGGATGGTGGCCGAATATTTCGGCAAGGCGCCCGAGCTCCGGGTGAACCCCGACGAGGTCGTCGCGCTCGGCGCCGCGATCCAGGCGGCCGCGCTCTCCAAGCGCCGCGGCCAGGTCGCGAAGAAGACCGGCGCGCAGACGCTGCAAGGGACCGCCGACGCGCTGGCCGCCAAGCCCCCGCTCGCGCGCCCGCAGCAGCCCGCGCCCGCGCCGGCGCCGCCGTCGTCTCCGCACGCCGCCGACGATCGCGTGGAGAACACGGTGGTGACGGGCCCGCCGCGCCCCGATCCGCCCGCGGTCGCGCCGCCGCCGCTCCCGCCGCGCAAGCCGCCGCCGGTGCCGGCCGCCAAGCCGAGGATGCCGTCGC
>JAEUKG010000281.1 GCA_016794325.1 Myxococcales bacterium
CGTACCCGCGCGCGTTCGAGCCCCACGTCGTGCAAGAGGCGGGGAAGAACGCGATCCCCGCGAGCCTCGTGTGGGCGATCATGCGCGAGGAGTCTGCGTTCTTGCCCGAGGCGCGGAGCCCCTCCAACGCCTTCGGGCTCATGCAGCTCATCTTGCCCACCGCGAAGTGGATCGCGCAGGGCACCACGCTGCCGTCCGACGAGGCGTCGCTCAAGAAGCCGGAGGTGTCGGTCGCGCTCGGGGCGCGGCTCCTGTCGCGCCTCCGGCAGACGCACCCCGCCCACCCAGGCCTCGCCATCGCCGCGTACAACGGCGGCTCGGGGGCGGTGAACCGGTGGATCGGGAGCCGGCGGCAAGACGACTTCGACCTCTTCGTCGAGCTCATCCCCTGGGACGAGACGCGCAACTACGTGAAGCGCGTGATGATGAGCGAGGCCGTCTACACGTTCCTCTACGACAGCTCCGTGCTCCACGCGACGCTCACCACGCCGCGGCGCGTCGCCCCCTGACATGCGCCTCGTCGTCGTCCCCACCGACGCCGAGGCGCTCTCGATCGAGCAGGCGGGCGGTCGCGCCGAGCCGCTCCGCCGCTTCGTGGAGAGGCTCGCCGGCGGGCTCGCCCTCCGCGACGTGTGGGCGTCGGACCTCGACTGCCGGGTCGCGCTCGCGGCCTCGGTGGCCGAGGGGCGGATCGAGGGCGCGAGCGCGCCCGAGGTCGGCGACCTCCACGCCGCGCTCGGCGAGATCCGGCTCGCGCCCGCGGCGCTCGCCCCCCTCGTCGCGATCGCGCGGGGCGGCCGCCCCGACCGCGGCGCGAAGCGTCGCGGCGCCTCGTTGTTCGACGAGCCGAGCTCGCTCTCGCGCCGGGCCGCGCTCCTCGTCGGCGCGCTGGCGGCGCTCGACGCGCGCCTCGAGCGCCACGGCCTCACCGACCCTCGCCTCGTGCACTCGCGCGTCGCCGCCGCGCTCCACGAGGCGGAGCCGAGCGCGGTCGCCGCGCTCGTCGGGGCCGCCGCGGTGGAGATCCGCGGGGCACTCGATCTCCCCGCCGCGGCGTTCGCGTGGATCACGAGCCTCGACGCCGCGCTGCGCGCCGCCGAACCCGGCGGTGGAGTCGTCGTCTCGCTGCCCCAGGCCGACGCGCCGGTCGACGTCGACCGGGAGAAGACGCCCTTCGAGATCGTGGCCGACCGGTACGAGCGCGGGCTCGAAGACGCGCTCACCTTCACCGCGCTCGCGCCCGTCCTCGGGGACGGCCGCTTCGCGGGGCCCTTGCCGAAGGCGGCGCTCGAGCGGGTCTCGGTGGTCCGCGCGACCGACGGCGATCGGGAGCACGTCGCGATCGCCGACGCGGTGTGCGACGCCCTCGCCGCCGGGGCGCGGCCGGACCGCGTGATCGTCGCCTTCCCGGCGGGCGCGACCGAGCTCGAGCGCGCGTGCGTCCGGGAGCTCGTCGGCCGTGGCGTCGCGGTGGCGTGCCCCGACCGCGATCTCGAGGACGCGGGCGTCGTCGCGCTCCTTCGGCGCGCGCTCGGCTACGCGTTCGCGTTCGACCGTCGCGGGTTCGCCGACGTGCTCGAGTCGTCGTACGTCTCGGCGCGCGCGCTCACCGGGGCCGAGGGATCGGACGCGTCACGCGCGGTGCGCGCCCTCGCGGAGGCGGTCGGCGCGCGGCGGCTGCCGGCGGGCGGCGCCGCGGAGGCCTGCGCCGCCGTGGCGGCGCGCATCGAGGGCGATCCCGCCGGCGACGCCGTGGCGGCCAGGGCCGCGCGTCGGCTCGCCGCCGCCTACGCCGACGTCGCGCGAGCGACGAGCCGTCGGGCGCTGCTCTCGGGCGTCGCGCGGCTCGTCGCCACCCTCGGCCTCGCCGAGCGCGCGGCCACGGGCGGCTACTCCTTCTTCGCGTCGGACGAGGCCCCCGCGGGCGTCACGCGCGCCGAGATCGACGCGCTCGCCCGCGACGCGCGCGCGTGGGACGCGCTCGTCGATCACGTCGAGGCGTACGCGGCGTCGTCGGAGCGCGTGGGGGCCGCGAGCGAGGCGGCGGCGCCGAGCGAGGTCGTCGCCGAGGTCTTCGACACGCTCGGCGCGATCGGAGTCCGCTCCGGCGCGCGCGCGTTCGCCGTCCGCACCGCGCGCCTGCGCGCGCTCGGGGCCGAGCCCACCGATCTCCTCGTGATCGCCGGCGCGACCGACGCCGCGTTCCGCGCGGCCGCGTCGTCGCTCCTGTCGGAGGCGCTCGTCTCCGAGGTCGCGACGAGGGCGCGCGAGCCCGCCCTCGCCCCGTCGAGCTTCGCGGCGGCGCAGCGCGCGCTCGCGCTCTTGGTGGCGGCGACGGGCGCCGAGCGCACCGTATTTGTGTATTCTGCACGCGAAGACGGCGCCGTCACCGCCCCCGCGCCGGTGGTCGCGTGGCTCGAGCGCTCGGGCGTCGCCGCGCGTCCGGCGCGCGACGTCGAGCCCGGCGCGGCGCGCGGCGACGAGGGCGCCGTGCGCGCCCGAGCGGCGCTCGAGGCGGCCCGGGAGGCCTATTTTCTCGATCCGCGGCGCCGCCCGAGCGGCCCCGTCGGGCTCCTGGCCGCCGACGCCGCCGCGCGGCGCGTGCTCACGGACGCCACCGGCGGCGGCGCGCGCCCGCTCTCGGTCTCGGGCCTCGAGCGCTTCGCCACCTGCCCGTTCGCGGGGTTCGCGGCCGAGGTGCTGCGGGCGCGCGACGAGGCGCTGGTGGGCGATCGCGTCGATGCCCGCGAGGAGGGCACGCTGTCCCACGACGCGCTGCGCGCGGCGTTCGAGGCGAGCCGCTCGCTCCTCGAGCGCTCACCGCCCGACGAGGCCGCCGTCGTCGCCGCGGGGCTCGCCGCCGCGGAGGCGGCGCTCGGCCCGCCGACGTCGCCGGTCGAGCGGCTCGAGCACGAGCGCATCCTCGACGGCGTGGAGGTGCACCTCGTCCTCGCGGCTCGCGACGACACCTGGGTGTTCTCGGTCGCCGAGCGGGGCTTCGGCGGGAGCGACGATCCGTGGCCGCCGATCCGGCTGCAGCTCGGCGACGAGTCGCTCGCCCTCCGCGGCCGCATCGATCGCGTCGACGTCGGGCGCGTGCGCTCCGCGGCGCGGGCGGTCGACTACAAACGCAGCCGGAGCCAAGCGACGTCGGCGTTCAAGAAGATCGGCGAGACCGTCTTCCAAGTGCCGCTCTACGCGCGCCACGCGGCGCGGCAGATCGGCGCGAAGGGGGCCGAGGGCGCGTACCTGCCGACCACGCGCCGCAACCTGCAGGGGCTCCCGGGGCCCACCGCGAAGTCGCAGGCCGCGTGGGCGGAGCTCGTGGACGCGCCGCCGGGCGAGCTCGCCCCCATCGAGAGCCGCGCCCTCGGCCTCGCGGTGGCGATCCGCGACGGGCGGCTGCTCCCCGAGCCCTTCGACGAGGCGAGCTGCCGCACGTGCCCGGTGAGCGGCGGCTGCCGCCGACCGCGCTTCACCATGAAGCCCGACGAGGAAGGGGAGGGCGCGTGAGCGACGCGGCGCGGCTCTTCGCCTTCCGGCGCAACGCGGTGATCACCGCGAGCGCGGGCACCGGCAAGACCTTCACCCTCACCGGCGTCACCGTGCACCTGCTCCTCGGCGCGACCGAGCTCGGCGCCGGGAGCCTCCGCGCGCCGCTCGACCCGGCGCGCCTCGTCGCCACGACGTTCTCGCGCAAGGCCGCCGCCGAGATCCGCGCGCGGGTGGCGTCGGAGCTCGAGCGCTTGTCGGATCCGACGTCGGCGACGGGCTCGCCGTACTTCGCGACGCTCGAGGCGGTGGTCACGGGGGCCGGTCTCGAGCCGTGGAGGGCCGAGCACGTCGCGCTCCGCGCCCGACGCGCGCTCGAGCGCCTCGGGCGCGCCGAGATCGGGACGCTGCACGGGCTCGCGCGGTCGATCGTCGCCCGCTACGCGCTCGAGGCAGGCTTCCGCCGGGCCCCTGAAATCGCGAGCGAAGACGAGGACATCGACGCACGGGAGCGGGCGGTCGAGGCCGCGCTGGGGGCCGCGTTCGCGGTCGATCCGGCGTCGACCCGGCGGCTCGCCGACACCGCCGGCGGGACCGACGCGCTCGTCTCCGCGCTCTCCGACACGCTCGCGTCGCTGGTCGAGGAGGGCGCCCCTCCAGAGGCGCTGACCGTCGACGACCGCGACGCGCGACGCATCGGCGAGAGCGTGGAGGTGCTCACCGCGTCGGCGCTCGCCCTCGGCGACCGGTTCGCGGAGGACGTCGCGCGCCTCGAGGCCGCGCGCCGAGGGGGCGACTCCGAGGGCGTGCTCGCCGCGCTCGCACAGCTCCTCGAGCGCGAGCGCCCGCGCAAGCGCAGCGACGCCGAGGAGGCCTTCTTCACGCTCCGCGACGGGCTCCCCGGCGCGAACCACGCCGAGCGGGCGCGCCGCTTCGTCGGCGTCGTCCACGCCCGCGAGGACTTCACGCCGACGGCGCTCGCGGCGCGGGCCCTCCTCGCCGACGCCGCGGTCCGGTACCGCGAGGCGGAGGTCGCCGCCGGCCGTGTCGGCTTCTCGTCGCTCCTGCGCGAGGCGCGGGACCTCCTGCGGGCGCGGCCCGAGGTCGCGCGAGAGCTCTCGAGCGAGGTCGACGCGCTCCTCGTCGACGAGTGCCAAGACACGTCGCGCCTGCAGCGCGATCTGGTGCTGCTCCTGTGGGCGAAGCCGAGCGCGCGGCGCGAGGGCGCCGTCCCATCGCCGGGCGGCTTGCGCGAGAGCGGGCTCCTCCTGGTCGGCGATCGCAAGCAGTCGATTTACGGCTTCCGCGGCGCCGACGTGGGGGTCTTCGGCGAGCTGTGCGTGGGCCTCGCGGGCGCGGCGGCGCGCGCGGCGCTCCGGATCCCGCCCGGGCTGGCCTGGGAGCCCGAGCGGCCGAGCGCCGATTTCTTCGCGCTCCGCCACAACCGGCGCGGCGAGTGGGAGCTCCTCGAGGTGGCGAACGCGTTCTCGGCGGCGCGCTTCTCGCCCGCGGAGGCGCGAGCCGAGCTCTACGAGATCGAATATTCGGCCGAGACCGAGGACCTGCTCTCGCCGGGGCCGCGCCCCGAGGCCCCGCGCCCGCGGGCGGCGTGGCTCCGCCTCGCCAAGAAGCGCGCGAGCCGGCTCGACGAGGCGCGAGTGCTCGCCGAGCGCGTCGCCCACGAGATCGGCGAGGGCGCGCCGATCGGCCCGGGCGGGGCGCGACCTCGTTTCGCCGACGTCGGCGTCCTCGCGCAGACGAACGAGATGCTCGACGCCGTCGCCTACGCCCTCGCCGAGCGCGGCATCCCGTACGTGGTCGCGGGCCGCGGGTTCTTCGCGGCTCGCGAGGTCCTCGACCTCCTCGCGTTCGTGGCGCTCACGCTCGACCCCGGCGATCGCCTCGCGCTCCTCACCGTGCTCCGCGGGCCGTGGTGCGCGGTCGACGACCGGACGCTGCTAGCGCTGACCGAGCCCGGCCGCGGCCTCGTGCGGCCCGGGCCCCGATGGGACGAGCCGCCCGCGCCCGAGCTCCTCCAGCCGAGCGACGCGCCACGCCTCGCGCGCCTGCGCGCGACCCTCGAGCGCCTCGCGCCGATCGGGCACCGCCTCGGGCCGGGCGCGGTCTTGCGGGAGGCGATGCGCGAGCTCGATCTCGAGGCCGTGCTCGCCGAGCTCCCGCGCGGCGCGCAGCGCGTCGCCAACGCCCGCAAGCTCGTCGCGATCGCCGACCGGTACACCGACGCTCGCGAGCTCCTCGAGGCGGCGCGCCGCGCGAGCTCGCGCGGCCGCGAGGCCGAGGCCGCGACGTTCTCGGAGGAGGACGACGCGGTTCGCCTGCTCACGGTGCACGCGAGCAAGGGCCTCGATTTCCCTATCGTGATGCTCCCCGAGGCAGGCCGGGTGCGCGCGGTCGTGGCACGACCGCCGCTCGTCGTGTCACGCGACGAGCACGGCGAGCTCGCCCTCGCGGTCCGCCTCCACGACGGATCGCCGCTCCAGCCGCCGTCGTACACCGACGCCGTCAAGCGCCGAGGTCGCCGCGATCGCGCCGAGCGGCAGCGGCTCTGGTACGTGGCGGTGACGCGCGCGCGCGATCGCATGTGCTTCTTCGGGGGCGACGACGCGGCGGCGGACGAGGCGGCCGCGTCGACGCTCGCTCGCCTCGTGGCCGATCGGCACCCGTGGCTCGAGAGCCTCGAGGTCGACGTCCCCCCGCAGCCCGAGCGGGCGCCCGACGCGGCGGCGGCGGCGCGGGGGCCCGGCGCGTCCGCGTCCGCTCCCGCCGCGCCTCGCCCAGGCCGCGCAGCCCTCGCCATCGCGCCGACGGCGCTCGGGGACTTCGCCCACTGCCCCCGTCGGTTCGAGCTCGTCCACCTCCTCGCGTTCCCCGAGCACCCGCGCCGGCTGGCGGCCGCCGACGATCGCGCGTCCGACGGGCCCGAGGTGCCGCTCGACGCCAAGCGCGAGGGGACGATCGCGCACCGCGTGCTCGAGCGCGTGCCCTCGAGCGCGATCGGGAAGCCGGAGGTGGAGGACGACGTCCGGGCGCTGCTCGCGACCGAGGGGATCACCCCGGAGATGCCGGGCTACGAGTCGCAGGTGTCGCGGCTGCTCCGGTTCCTCACCGGAGCCTACGCCCGACGGATCGCGGCGGAGGGGGCGGAGGTCGAGCGCGAGCGCGCGATCGCGCTCGATCTCTCCGGCGACGACGGCGTCCAGGTCGTGCTCCGCGGGTCGATCGACCTCCTCGTCCGCTGGCCCGACGGCTCGTGCGACGTGGTGGACTACAAGCGCGCGCGCGGGCCCAGCCCGGAGCCGTACGCGTTCCAGCTCGACGTCTACGCGCTCGCGGTGCGCGCGGCGCTCGGCGCGAGCGTCGTGCGCACCGGCGTCTCGTTCCTCGGCGGGCGCTCGCCCGAGCCCGCGTGGCGCGCGCCTCGCCCCGAGGCCGAGATGCGCGCCGACATCCTCGCGATCGCGTCGCGCCTCCGGGCGGCGAGGGCGAGCGCCGCGTTCCCCCGCGCGCCGATCGCCACCTGCGAGGCGATCGGCTGCGGCTACGTCGGCCGCTGTCACCCGGGCTCCACCCGCGCGAAGCCGCCGCGAGCCACGACGACGTGATCGAGGAGCGGCATCCCCACCGCCTCCGATCCCACGAAGACGCGATGGGTGAAGGCGACGTCCTCGGCGCTCGGCTTCGGGTCCCCGCTCGGGTGGTTGTGCACGAGCACGAAGGCGGTCGCCCCCTCGAGGAGCGCGGCCCGGAGCACGTCACGCGCCGACACCGAGAGCCCGTGACGTCCGCCGCTCGCGAGGCGGCGGGCGCCGCAGAGCTCGCTCTGACCGTCGAGGGCGAGGAGCCAGAGCTCTTCGTGGTCGAGCGCCGCGAGCCGGGCGCGGCCCCACGCGGCGACGGCCGCGGAGTCGCCGAGGACGAGCCCGCGGCCTTCGGTGGCCTCGCGCTCGACGCGGCGCGCGAGCTCGAGCGCGGCCCGCAGCCGAACCGCGCGCGTCCGCCGGATCCCGGCGACGTCGGCGAGCGTGCTCGGTGAGGCGCGCGCGAGGCCGCCGACGCCGAGCGCCGAGACGGCGCGGCGGGCCTCCTCCCCCGCGATGGCCGAACCTCCGCCCAGGACCGCGGCCACGATCTCCTCGTCGCTCGCCCCGATCACGCCCGATTCGTCGATGTGGGTCATGGCACGGCGACGGAGCACGCGGCGTGCCGGACGCGCGCCCCTCGGATGTCGCGGCCTTGCGGCAGGGGCGGGGGTGGCCCGGCCACTTCAGGCCTGGCCCGGGCCAGTCGCGATCACTTGGCCGCGCAGATGCCGACGGTCGGGTCCTTCACGAGGCCGAAGGCCTTGCACGTCAACCCGGCGCCGCACGACGCGGGGGCGGCGAGCGCGCACAGCTTGTAGCACGTGCGGCTGCCCACGTTGCCGAGGCACGAGAGGTTCTCGGCGCAGTGCTCCTCGTCGCAGCTCTGGCCGGCTTGGGCCGTGCCGATCTTGGTGCAGCTCGTCACGCCGTCCCCGACGACCGCGCACGACTCGCCCATGCCGCACGAGTCCTTGAGGAGCTCGCAGCCGCGCACCGGTGTGCAAACAGGGATAGGCAGCAGGGTCCCGGCTTGGGGCGTGATGTCGCAGAAGCTCTTCCCCCCGGAGGAGTCGCACGCGCCGGAGCAGCAGTAGCGCCGGCACCGCCCCGGGTCGCCCACGCAGTCGAAGCCGGCGGCGCAGTCGGTGCCCGTGCGGCAGGTGGCGCCGTCGCCGCCCTCGCCCGCGGCCTCGCAGCCGACGCCCGGGGTCGCCTGGCTCCCAGGGACCACGCGGCAGGCGAAGGAGGCGCCGTCGCCCGCGTCAGCGTCCGACTCGCAGGCGAAGCCGCCGCGCGCGGCCCCGTTGCTCCCGATGGGCCCGTCCGGATAGCACGTCGCCTTGGTGACGTGGCAGAGAGGGCTGCCGATCGGGCTCTCGGTCTTGTTGCCGGCGTCGGAGTCGGCCTGGTCGAAGCCGCCGTCCGGTGACGCGGACGCGTCGTCGTCGACGAACGAGGGCTCGACGTTGCCGCCGCCCTTCTCCGTGGACGCGCAACCGACGGCGACGGTGAACACCGCTCCCAACGCCAGGCAGAGCGCCGTGGAGGTGGCGAGGAGGGACGAAGAGCGGGCGCGGGGGTGGTGAAGCACGGCGGAAAAGAAGAAGGCGAAGGGTCGTACGAAAGGACCGACTCCAGCAATTTTAAGGCAGATTTTTCATCGCGGTAGCCCCCTCGTGGGGGGCGCTCGCTCTTCTTACGGGGTTCACGGGACGTGCCACTGCGTGGGGGCCCCGCGCGACGCATAAGTCGATGATGTTTCACGGATTCCTTCGCATCGGTCGATTCGGGCCCCTGACATCCGTGTCGCGGTGCGTCGGCGAGGTAGAAAACTGTGCTGGTGCCTCGGGCGCTCCCGTACGCTTCGAGCCCAATGCCGAGCTCACGCCGCGCGCTCTTCGCGCTCGCTCCCCTCGTCGCGCTCGCCGGCTGCAACCCCACGCCGGAGCCGCAGGTCGCCCCACGCCCCGAGGTGAGCGCGTGCTCGCTCGAGGTGTGGGCGGGGGCATATTCGACCTGCACGATCTTGAGGTCGGGTGCGATCTACTGCTGGGGCGCGAACCAGGCCGGGCAGCTCGGCCTCGGCGATCGCACCGAGCGCGTGCACGCGCCAGCGCGCCTCGAGAGGCTCGCGGGGCCGCTCGTCGACGTCGCCCTCGGGCCGAACCACGGCTGCGCGCTCCACGCCGACGGGGGCCTCTTCTGCTGGGGGTCGAACCAAGCGGGGCAGCTCGGCGTGTCGGCGGTGACCACGCGGCCGGTGCCGGCGCGCGTCGAGGGCTTGGCTCGGCTCACGGGGATCACGGTCGGCAACACGCACTCGTGCGCGGTGGACGAGGCGGGCGCGGTCTGGTGTTGGGGTGGCGGCGAGCTCGGGCAGCTCGGGCAGGGCAAGAAGTCGTCGTCGACGCCGACGCGCGTGCCGGGCCTCGCCGGCATCAAGGCCATCGCGGGCGGCGACGACTTCGTGTGCGCCCTCTCGCGCGAGGGCCAGGTCTCGTGTTGGGGCGCGGGCGAGCGCGGGCAGCTCGGCGACGGTCAGCGCCCGGGGGAGAAGTGCCTCGCGACGTTCTGCCGCGCCGAGCCGAAGCCCGTCGGCGACGTCGGCGGCGCGGTGGCCGCCATCGTCGCCGGCCACGACCACGCGTGCGCGCTGCGCGGCGACGGCGAGGTCAAGTGCTGGGGCTCGAACACCCGCGGGCAAGCCGGCGACGGCGAGTCCGGCGGCGCGCGCATGCACCCCGTCAACGTGATCGGCTTGCCGCGGGTCGAGCAGCTCTTCTCGGGCGGCAACCACACCTGCGCGGCGACCAAAGACGCCGACCTCTGGTGTTGGGGGAGCAACCACAACGCCCAGATCGACGGCAGCGGCGCCGACCAGCTCCCGCCGGTGCAGGTCGTCGCTGCGCCTTCGGGGCCGAAGAAGGTGTCGCTCGGGCGCGCCCACACGTGCGTGCGCGCGGTGGACGGCCGCCTCCTGTGCTGGGGCCGCAACAACTTCGGGCAGCTCGGCCTCCCCAACGTGCCGACGAAGACGGGGCGGCCCACCGCCGTCCCCCTCGCCTGCGACTGACGCGCGGTCGCGTCAGTTCGTCTCGACCTCGCGCGTCACCATGTTCCCGGCCGCGTCGAACGCGCGGACGGTGACGAGGTGCGAGCCGGTGGGGACGATGGCGCTCACGTCCGAGTCCACCGTCTCGTCGGCCGTGTCGAAGACGCCGTCGGTCGGGGAGAGGGGGCGGAAGTCGTTCTTGCCGTCGACCGCGACCTCGATGCGGACGATCGGCCCGAGGCCGTCGGTGACGCGGGCGCGCAAGCGTCGCCCGGCGACGGCGAGCGTCTGGATGACGGGCGGGGTGTGGTCGATGACGAAGACGTCGCTCTCGAGCGAGTGCTTGAGCACCTGGTCGGGCGGGTTGGCGGCCTCGTCGCTGGCCTCCACGCGGACGCGGTAGCGGCCCTCCGAGAGGGCGGTCGTGTCCCAGTCGTAGTCGCTCTTCGAGAGCGTCTCCTCGGGCTTGAGCACGTCGCGCCACGCGGTGTGGCCCTCCTTGCGGAAGCCGATCCGGTAGCGCAGGGGATCGTTGTCGGGGTTCTCGACCTTCCACGAGATCCGCACCGCGGTGTCGTGCTTCGGGACCTCGCCGCCGCTCGCGGGGAGCGCCTCCTTCGAGTCGCGCTGGAGCACGCCCTTCTGGGCCGCCGACACCTCGAGGAGGACGGGGCGGAGGTTGTCGGTCACGAACGGGAGCGTGATCTCCGAGAGCACCGCGCGGGGGTCTCGGCCCCAGCGGGCCCGCAGCTGGACGTAGCGGCCCTGCGGGCTCGTCACCGCGCCCGGCGCGGCGAGCGGGTTGCTCCACGCCGACCAGGTGGCGTCCGGGTTCTGCGTGTTGCCGCTGCGCGTCGAGATCTCGAGCGCGCCCGCCGAGCGCCAGGACACGTGGCCGAACTTGGCGCGGAGCCCCGCGTCGAGCACCTTGCTCGTCCACACCGCGTCGGCGCCGCCTTGGCCGAGGACGCGGTGGAACACCGCGGGGTCGCCGCTCACGACGTAGCCCTTGCCGCCCGCGACCGCCACCGCGCCGACCTGGCGTTCGTCGGTGTCGGCGGCGAGCGTCACCACGTGACCTTCGTCGACGGTGTACACGCGGCCCTCGGCGCCGGTGCCCACCCACGCCTGGCCGCGCTCGTCGAGCGACAGCGACAGGTAGTGGAACTCGCTGTGGTGCATCATCTTCTCGGGGCGCCCGCTCGCGTCGAAGCGCATGAGGGTGCCCTTGCCCGGCTTCACCCGCGGTCCGGTGCTCGCCGACGGCTGCGCGCGGCCCGCCGAAGGCGACCGCCGCGGCGGATCGGGGATCTCCCCGTATTCGTTGCCGATCGCGTACACCGCGCCGTTCTTGGCGATCGCGATCGCCTTCACCTCTTCGCCCGCGAAGTCGTGGAGCACCGTCGCGCGGCCGGGGCCGGTGATCTTGTAGAGGATGCCCTTGCCGCTCGAGCCCGCGTAGAGCTCGCCGCTGTCGGAGACGGCGATGGAGACGATGCTCGGCTCCTCGCTCTTGAAGTACACCGAGTGCGTACCGTTCGCCTCCACCCGGAAGACCTTGCCCTCGGGGCCGGTCGCCGCGTACATGCCCGTGCGCGCCTTGTCGAGGGCGAGCGCCCAGACGTGGCCGGCGTCGGGCAGGGTGGTGAAGACGTCGGCCTTGCCCTGCGAGACCTTGAAGATCTTCCCGTCGGGGATGGTCGCGGCGTAGATGGTGCCGTTCGCGGCCTGCACCATCGACGTGACGGCGAGGGCGCCGGTGTCGGCGAAGAGCGACGCCTGATCGCCCGTCACCTTGAGGATCTTGCCGTTCGGCCCCGTGCCCACGAGGACGCTGCCGTCCCCCAGCGCGAGCGTCGAGAAGACGCCGGTGGCGTCGGCGAGCGCGGTCGAGCCGAGGGTGAGGCCCGGCCTCACCGTGCCGTCGGAGGCGACGGCGACGCCCTTGAGGTCCCCGCCGGAGAGCTTCTCGAGCGTGTCGAGGGTGAACGTGCGGGTGCCCACCGCTCGCGCGTCGCTGGCGACGGCCAGGAGGCAGAGCAGCGCGGGGGCGGTGAGCCCGAGACGACCAAGGGTGCGGGTCATGAGTGTAGAGTGCATGTTTTCTCGGTTCGGGTCGTTCGTCAGCGCACGACGGGGCGCACCTTGATGCGCACCTTGCCGCGCCCGTCGACGAACTTGTCGAAGGGCACGAAGCTGCGGGACAGGGAGAGGACGGCGTCGGGCCCCTTGTCGCCGTTGACGGGGCGCAGGCTGTCGAGGGCGAACGTCGGGAGCCGCTGGGCGACGTGCCCGTGCCAGGCCACCCCTTGGGCGACCTTGAACTGGGTGACGAGGCCGCGCGGCTGCGGCGACGAGCGCGTCGCGTTGGCGAGCAGGTCGTTCAGGCTCTCGGGCGACGCGACGTCGGGCGTCGCGTCGTAGCCGGGCACGATCTCGACGTCGACGTCCTTGCCCTCGAGCTGCGCGGGGAGCGTGACCTCGAGGACGCGGGTGGACTCGCCGCCGTATTGCGAGAAGAGGTGGACGCGGACGCGCGCCTTGCCCCCGGCGTCGACCACCGGATCGAGGAGCTCGATGTTCCGCATCCGCACGACGTCGCGCGCGTATTCGACGGAGAGCTCCGCCTCGATGCGCTCGATGCGCGGGTGCTCCCACGGGTTGTTGAGGACGTCGCCGACGGTGCGCGTGATCCGCGAGCCCCCGAAGTCCCCGGCGTCGGGCATGCCGCCCGTCGCGATGCCGAAGTCCTCGAGCTCGAGGGTGCCGTGGCCCTGGACGGTGAGCTTCGTCTTGAGCTTCCACGTGACGTCGCGGCGCTCGTTGGCGGTGGCCTCGACGACGGAGCCGAGCACCGAAGCCACGAGCGACGGCGTCATGAAGCGCTCCTCGGCGACCTCGGTGACCCAACGCGTCTTCGGCGCGCCCACCGCGCCCTTCACCTCGACGGTCATCGGGAACGTGGGGGCGGTCTTGCTCTCGTCCACCACCACCGCGCTCTGCCGATCCTGGACGAGCGCCCCGAGCGGCCGCGCCGACTCGCCGATCTTCGACGAGTGCTGGTCGCTCGCGAAGATCCAGTGCACGCGCCCGATCGCGGCCGGGAGCGCCGTGACGCCGGCCTCCATCATCGGGTGACCGAAGCCGCAGTTCTTCGCGCCCTCGACGTGGGTGACGGTGCCGAGCCCGAAGAACGACACGTCGCCGCGCACGAGCGAGACGCCGAGGCCGCCGCCGTTCACGTAGTGCTGCGGCGCGTTCGGGTCGACGGCGAGGCCGCCGCCGCCCGCCTGGAGCGGCTCGAGGCCGAGGGGGCCGAAGACCTTGCGCACGTACGCCGCCGTCCGGTCGCCGAGGCCGCCGAGCATGAGGGGCGTCGACGCGGGGACGAGCGGCCGGCTCGGATCGGCCGCGACCGGCATGCGCTCCTTCATCTGCGTCGCGTGCTTCTCGAGGTCGTATTCGCCGGGCTCGCCGCGGAAGCGATCGGGCGCGTCGAGGAGCGCGCGCTTCTTCGGCGGCGGCGCGGCCTTGGGGAGCGGCGCGCCTCCCTCGAGGGGCCAGAAGCCCGGGGGGATCGGGCGGCGCATCTCGGTGAGCATCGGCGCGATCGGGGTGACGCCGGCGACGGGCTCGGCCTGGAACGCGGCCCAGCTGTAGGCGTAGGCGCCGACGAGGCGACCGTCGATGTAGATCGGGCTGCCGCTCATGCCGCGGACGTTCTTCGTGATGTTCAGGCGCGGGTGCGGCGTCCGGACGAGGATCAGCTCCTGGCCCGGGCGGAAGTTGTGGAGCACGCCCACGACCTCGATGTCGAACTTCTCCGGCTCCGTGCCCTTGAAGACGGTGAGGCCGTAGCCCTTCATCCCGTCTTTGATCTCCTCGACCGGCATCGTCGGCGACTTCGCTTGGCCTCGCGCCGTCGGCGCGGCGAGCGCCAGCCCCACGCCGAGACCCAGACACACGGCGCCCAGCTGAACGAATTCGCCTCTCACCGTACGAAGTGTCGCAAACCCCCGTGGACACACGCAATCCTCGTGTCCGCGCGCACTTATCAAGCGCAATGATTGCGGGCGGTTACACGACCTCGGGGGCCTCGGAGCGTCCGCTCGCGGCGCCCTCGAGGAGGCGATCTTCGGCGCCTCAGCGGTTCAGGCGCTCTCGGACGAGCGCGCGCAGCGCGTGCGTCTCGAACGGTTTGTCCATGCGCGGGTTCTTCACCCGCTCGAGGAACTCGCGGGCCTGCGCCGTGAACGCGCCGCCCGACAGGAAGATGAAGCGCTCGGCCTGCTCGGGCGCGACCGTGAGGAGCTTGTCGAAGAGGTCCATGCCCGTCATCTGCGGCATCATCAGGTCGCAGACGACGACGTCGAACCGCTCGCCGCGCTCGATGAGCTCGAAGGCCTCGACGCCGCTCGTGGTCGTCACCACGTCGTGATCGCGGAGCGTGCGGCTCACGGCGCGCGCGATGAGCGGCTCGTCGTCGACGACGAGGACCCGCCCGCGCTCCTTGGCTCGCAGGCCGAGGCCCGGCAGCTCGCCCTGCACCGGAGGCGACATCGCGGGCGCGGGCGGCAGCGAGATGGTGATCTCGGTGCCGCGGCCGGCCTCCGTCTTCCACTCGATGCGGCCGCCGATGGAGGTGACGACGCGCTGGGCGATGGCGAGGCTGAGCCCCGACGACTCGCCGCTCTTGCGCGTCGAGACGAACGGGACGAAGAGGAGCGGCTGGATCCGCGCGGGGATGCCGGACCCGGTGTCGCCCACGCGCACGGTCGCGTGGCCGTCGGGCGCGGTGCGGAGCGTCACCCGCACCTCGTTCGCGTCGGCCTTGCCGGGCTCGATCGCCTGGACCGCGTTGAGGAGGATGCTCAGGAACACCTGGCTCAACCGCGACGGGTTCGCGAGGACCTTGGGCGCGTCGCGGTAGTCGAAGACGAGCCGCGCGCGATGGCGGATCTCGTTGCTGGCGAGCCGGATCGAGGCCTCGAGGCAGGAGCGCAGGTCG